>JBFISV010000053.1:0-11542 GCA_041608415.1 Woeseiaceae bacterium | reverse complement strand
GGCCCGTTCCGCCAGGCAGCGGGCGACTACGCACGGCTTATCCGTGCGCGCGGCGCCGAGCCGGTGTTTTTCATGACCTGGGCGTATACGGACAAACCGGAAATGACGGCGCTGCTCGATGCGGCGTATACCGGTATCGGGGAGGAACTCGGGGCACGCGTGGTGCCCGTCGGGCTGGCGTTTGCGCGGGCGACGGCCGAGCGGCCGGATATCGCGCTCCGCACCGCCGACGCGCGGCACCCGAGCCTGGCCGGGTCGTACCTCGCTGCGTGCACGTTTTTCGCAGCGCTGCAGGGCCGCTCGCCGCAGGGCATCGAATACACGGCGGGGCTCGACCTGGAGGTCGCCGCTTACCTGCAGCAACTGGCCTGGCAGACCGTCGACGACTACTCGAAGCGCCGTGCCGACCGGGGCTAGGCGAACGTATCGACGAAAGTTCCCGACAGCCCCAGCGCATGGTTGACGTTGTCGAGCGCCTGGCGGGTTGCGCGCAGTAAGTCGGGTATCAGCCCCGCGGCACCCTCGCGGTCCGTCAACAAGTCGCGCACCGCGTCGCCGCGAAGCTGCAGATTTTGCGTCAACGCATGGCGGTCGATGCTCGCGAAGTCGCCGCGCAGCCGGGCCGACGACGAACCGTCGAATTTCAGGCCGAACAGATTGCCGGACAATTCGCCGCCGTAAGTCGCCCGTAGCGCGGACTCGAGCGGCGAGCGAAAGCGGCCCGCATTCGCGTCGCGGCCGAGAAACGACGAGTCGCGAAACAGGAAACCGAGCTCGGCAAATGCGGCGGCGGCGGCATCGGCGATGTCGTAGGATCGGCGGCGGGACACGCCGCGAGAAACGGCTTCGGGATCGACGCGACCCTCGACCATGTTGAGCGCGGGGAAGAAACCCGTGCCGTTGCTGTCGATGACGAGCGTGCTGGCCGCATCGCGCGACTCGATGAGGACTTGCTGCGTACCGGGATCGAATGAGGCGTTCACATCGGCGGGCGATGCATTGATCCTGTCGATGATCGCGTCGAGGCTGTCCGCGGCCGTGTCGATCGCAATCTGTTGTCCATTGATGACGATACTGCCGGACTGCACCGATGCGAACGCAGCCACGCCGTCGAGCGCCTTTTCATTCTCCGGATCGATGCCGGGCGTGACGGTCGCGCCCGAGAGCTTCGCCGCCGCGAGAAAATTCGACGTGTCGCCCTGCAAGTCGATCGTCGCAGCGGAGCCGAGCGTGTTCTGCAGGAAATCCAGATGCTCCGTGCCGGCATTGAAGACGGCCGCGACCCCGGCGTTCGATGCGTTGATCCGCGCGACGACGTCGTTGATCGAATCCGACGTTGCGACACTGATCAGCTCCCCATTGAGAAGAAACGCGCCGTCGACCACGGGCGCGATGCCGAACTGCAGGTTTGGGTTGTCGTTGCGGATTCCGCCGAGCGGCTTGTTCGGATCGACGGCCGCGCCCACGCCGTCGTAGACCTGGATCGTCGCCGTATCGTTATTGACCAGATCGCCGGGACCCAGGGTCAGGTACAGGCCGTTACGCAAATCGTACTGGCGATCCTCGGCATGATTGCTTCGGATATTGATGTTGCGAATGCGATTGCCCTGCGGGTCCTCTACCCGGATCACCACGTTGTCGACGCCGTGCGTACCGGCACGCGTGACCTCGAAGTGCAGTGTCCCCGTACCGTGATCACCTGCGTACTCGCCGCCGATCGTGATTGCCGCGCTCGAACCGCCGCCCCACTCGGGTCCGAACGGTGAAAACGACATCGGCGACGCATTGATTTCCTCTATGGATCTCAGGCTGGCTGCGGTGTGAGTGAGGTCGAGCCCGAGGCCCGTGGACGAGCGCGCGTCCGGCAGGTCGAGCTTGAAGCGTGTCCTGATGTCGGCGAGTTCGGCCAGGTCCTCGAGCTGCCGGTAGAGGTTCAGCAAATGGCTGCGGGCGCGACGAAAGTCGATGGCCGAGCCGTCGTCGACGGGCAGGAAGGGCTTTAGTCCGTTAGCCGAAGCGGACGCCGGCCGGACTTGCGTTGCGCCGCCGAGGTTATCGAGGTTCTGTATTACCGGCATCGCCTTCCCTGTGTGATGCGCACGAACGGTAACGAGGTATCGGCCGATGCGGGCCGGGCTTTAGACGAAAGCCCCGGCTTCGTTCGCGCGCTGAACACGAGGAATGTCCGCATTTCTCCCCGATGCCTGTCGGATTCTCTTCGCGGCATAAATCGGGGACATTCTTCATTTCGGCGATAACCAGGAATGTCCCCATTACGGGTCCGTGAAATCGCCCGATTTGTAGCGGCTCGCCGCGCACGCATGGTCCTCGTCGAGCACGAACACCACGTCGGCCGATTCCGCGAGCCTATCGAGATTCGATCGCGTTACGCGCTCGTCCAGCTCGATGAAGCGCGCGATCTCGTCGGCGTCCATTACTCCCGGGGTGCCGGGTGACGCTCTATCGGCGAGCTTCGTTTCTTGTTCGAGGCGCCAGCGGTAGACCGAATCGAAGCTCGGCGCCTTCAGGAACACGAGCGCTTCGAGTTTCGAGAATACGGGCGGATATACCGTGCGCAGTCGCTCGTTGACGTATCTGCGCCAGACGCCTGAGGGATCCTCGTCGCGCTCGAGCCCGTTCGAGGGTTCTGCGAGCTCCGCGTCGGGCTGGGCGACGGCGCCTACGCACCAGCCTTCGAGAATGACGAGGTCGACGGGGCCAACGACCTCGGGCCATGCCGACGGCTCGGCCCGGTCGTCGCGCGCCTTGTCGAAGCGCGGCAGCCGCAGTCGCTGTCCGGCGGGCAGGTCGTCCAGCGCGCCGAGACAGTCGAGCAGCATCGTCGTATCGTGCGTGCCGGGCGGTCCGCGAGTCACGAGCAGCGGGTACACGGTCCGCGCCAGTTCGGCCCGCTGGGCTTTCGTAAAATAAAAGTCGTCGAGAGACAGCACCGCGACGTGCCAGCCGTGTTGGTACTCGAGCTCGAGCGCGAGAAAATCGGCGAGCGTCGATTTGCCGGTACCCTGCGCGCCGCTGATGCCGATGAGGTACGGTCGTTTGTCCGTCGCCCGCGCGAACAGCCAGTCGGCCAATGCGCGATAATGATTGTCGACGATACGGCGAAACGATTCGGGAAGGCGATGCTTCGCGAGAAACCGGTCGAGTTCTTGTGGCGGAAGCGACATCCTGAATGCGCCGATGTTCGATTCGGGTGCGCTATTCTGCCACGGAACGGAGCGCTATCCCGCGTACGAGCGGTGCGGCGATGACGGGCAGGAAGCTCATGCCGACGATGAGCAGCCAGCCGTCCCGGCCGGGGTCGCCGAGCGACAGGACGTCGCGCAGTACGGGCATATAGACGGCGCACAGCAAGAGACCTGTGCAGACAACGATCGCCGCCCACACCCAGGCGTTGCGCGTGATGTCATTGTCGAACACGTGCCTGATTTCGTCGCGCATGTTGAAGACATGCCAGACCTGCGCAAGCGTCAGCGTGCAAAACGACACCGTCAGTGCGGAAGCGTAGTCCATTTGCAAGTAATTTTGCGCAATCGCCATCGCCCCGAGCACGGACAAGGCGATGACGATGCCGTGCATGACGATGCGGATCCAGTGCGACCGTGTGAGCAACGGTTCGTCGAACGGCCGCGGTCGCTCCCGCATCAGTTGGCGTGAGCCTTCGCCGACGCCCAGGGCGAGCGCCGGAAAAACGTCCGTGACGAGATTCAAAAACAGGATCTGTAACGGCAGTAGTGGCAGCGGTGCACCGGCGATCGTCGCAAGAAAGACGATCAGCACCTCGCTGATGTTGCACGACAAGAGATAAACGACGAACTTGCGGAGGTTTGCATAGATCGTGCGGCCCTGGGCGACGGCATCGACAATGGTCCCGAAGTCGTCGTCCTGCAGCACCATGGCCGCTGCTTCCTTCGCGACGGCCGTACCGCGAATTCCCATCGCGATGCCGATGTCGGCTTTCTTCAGTGCCGGCGCATCGTTCACGCCGTCTCCCGTCATGGCGACGACCCGCTTGTTTCGTTGGTATGCGTCGATGAGCGCGAGCTTCTGCTCGGGGGAGACGCGCGAAAAGACGCGGATGCCGGCGAGGCGCGGTGCCGAGGCCGGCGCAAAGACGTCGTCCGCCTCGGTCCCATTGAGGAATTGCTCGGGACCCGCGGCCGGGTCGACGATCTCGACCTCCTTCGCGATATTGCGCGCGGTTGCCGCGTGATCGCCCGTAACCATGACGACCGAGATGCCGGCCTCGTGACACCTTCGTATCGCGTCCCTGACGCCGCTGCGCGCCGGGTCTTCGAGTCCGACGACGCCGAGCAGCGTGAGCCCGGCGTATGCGTCTTCATCGGTGTCTTGCTGCGTCTTGGTCGCGACCGCCAGCGTGCGCAAGCCGCTCTCGCCGAGTTCATCGACGCGCCCGAGCCATGCGTCGCGGCCCGCATCCGGGAGCGGCGTCTCGCCATCGAGCGTCGCGACGCTGTTGCAGAGCGGCAGGACCGCCTCGGGCGCGCCCTTGACGGCGACCAGCACGGCGCCGTCCTGGCGGTGCAGGGTCGCCATGCGCTTCGTGTCCGGATCGAACGCGAGTTCCCGGAGTTCCGGCTGGCGCTCGAGCAGGGGCGGCCGCTCGATATTGTAATGTCCAGCCGCAATCAGCAGCGCAACCTCGGTCGGGTCGCCCACTGCCTGTAGCTCGCGATCCGGGCTACGGTCGATCGATGCGTTGCTGCACAGCGTCGACGCCGTCAATAAGCGCTCGAGCACGGCGGAGTGATCGCGAGCCGTTGTAGCGCCTTCGTCGTCGCCACGCGGGGTCTGCGCCGAGCCCGACTCCGATATCTCGATATCGGCGCCGCTGAGGAGGACAGTCGTGACCGTCATGCGGTTTTCCGTCAGCGTTCCGGTCTTGTCCGTAAGGATCACGCTCGTCGCCCCGAGGGTTTCGACGGCCGACAGGCGTGCGATGAGTGCGTTTCGTTGCGCCATGCGCCACATCCCGCGCGCCAGCGCAACCGTGGCGACGATCGGCAGGCCTTCGGGAATGGCGGCGACCGCGAGCGCGATCGCAACCTCGATGGCGAGAAACGTCTCGCGTCCGACCGCAATTCCGGTCAGTGCGATCAGGGCTGCAAGTGCGAGTACGGCCCAGACCAGGCGCCGGGCCAGAGCGTTCAGGCGTTTCTCGAGCGGCGTCTGCTGCGGCCGGGCCCCGGCAACGAGCTCGGATATCCGGCCGAGTTCGGTGCGCAATCCGGTCTCCGTTACGACGCCGCGGCACGACCCCCGCGTCACGGTCGTGCCCTTGAACAGCATGTTGCTCTGCTCGATGGGCGGCGTGCCGGGCGGAACGATATCCGCCGATTTGCGCACGGGCATCGACTCGCCCGTCAGCGCCGATTCGTCGGTCGTAAGCTTCGCCGCGTCGATGAGGCGCAGGTCGGCGGTGACGATGTCGCCTGCCTCGTGAAGGACGATGTCGCCCGGAACCAGCTCCTCGGCCGGGATTCTCCGCACGACGCCGTCCCGCAGGACGGCGGTCTCGACCCGACCCATGCGGCTCAGCGCCTCCATGGATCGCGTCGCGCGCCACTCGGTGACGAAACCGATGGCGGTATTGATCGCGATCACGGTGAAGATTGCCAGGCCTTCGACGAGGTCCTCGAAGACGATTGCCAGCGCGCCCGCCGCAACGAGAAGAACCACGACGACGCTGCGCAACTGGTCGACGAGAATGGCGAACGCGTGGCGGCGGGTGACGCCGGACAACAGGTTGCCGCCCACGCGTGCGCGGCGTTCGAGCGCGTCCGCCGTATCGAGGCCGGAGGCAGGTTCGACGCCGAGCTCCCCGAGCACCTCCCCGACGTGCCGACTCGACGCCGTGAGCTCGCGATTTGCCGAGGCAGACGGCGAAGCGGGATCCATGGTCAGGCTATATCGATTATCTGTCCGTGGCGGGCGATCGACGCGGGTGCATTCAACGTCGACCGGAGCTTTGCGGCGAGCGGCGCCTGCGCGCGCTCTTCGCCGTGAACGAGGTAGACCGGCGGACGGCCCTCGAAGTGGCCGTACCAGTCGAGCAGGCCGGCCTGGTCGGCATGAGCCGAGAGGCCGCCGATCGTATGGATGTGTGCCCGAACCGGGTAGTCCTCGCCCCAGAGACGAATCTCGTCGGCGCCGTCGACGAGGCGCCGCCCGAGGGTGCCCACGGCCTGGTAACCGACGATGAGGACGTGGCATTCTTCGCGCCAGACGTTGTTCTTGAGGTGGTGGTGAATGCGCCCTCCGCTGCACATGCCACTGCCCGCGATGACGATGGCGCCCGACTTGACCTGGTTGATTTCCATGGACTCCTCGGTCGTCTTCGTCGCCCGTATCCGGGGCAGGTTCGGCAGCGTCGCGCCCTGCGCGAACAGGTTCGCACCGTAAAGGTGCTGATACCGCGCATAGGTTGCGGTCGCCTCGATGCCCATCGGGCTGTCGAGAAATACCTGCCAGTGATCCAGCCCCCACCGGCGTTCGTTTTCTTTCATTAAATAAAGCAGATCCTGGGTGCGGCCTACCGTGAACGCGGGAATCAGGATGTTTCCCCGTGCCGCGCGCGCCGCATCGAATACTTCCGTCAGTTCCTCGATCGTCTCGCTGAACGGTCGATGAAGCCGATCGCCGTAGGTGCTTTCCATGAGGACGACGTCCGCATGCTCGAGGATTGCGGGCGGGTCCATCACGGGCGCATCGCGATAGCCGAGGTCGCCGCTGAACACGAGTGTGCGCCCGTTACCCTCCTCGGTGCAGGTCAGTTCAACGATCGATGAGCCGAGAATATGGCCCGCGTCGTGCAGCACGAGCGAGAGCCCCGGGAGGATTTCGACGCGCTCGTCGTAGGCGATACCCTCGAACAGGCTTAAAGCCTGCTCCGCCTCCACCCGCGTGTACAGCGGCTCCGCCGGCGGCAGGTCTTTCTGTTCACGCTTCCTGTTTTCCCACTCGGCGTCCTTCTCGTTGAGGTACCCCGAATCGGGCAACATGATCGTGCTCAGCGCAAGGCTCGCGCGCTGGGTGTAGACGGGGCCGCGGTAGCCGCGCTTGTAAAGCAGCGGTACTCGCCCGGAATGGTCGATGTGCGCGTGACTCAGGACCACCGCGTCGATCTCGTCCACGGGCACGGGGAACGGATCGCGGTTCCGCTCCTCGCTGGCGCGCCCGCCCTGGATCAGGCCGCACTCGAGAAGCACCGTGTGGTCTGCGGTGCGCAGCACATACAGCGAGCCCGTCACCTGTTCGGCCGCGCCGAAAATCTCAAGCCTGAAAATCACCGCTCCCCGCCGATCGGATGTATGCTCATTGTACTCGAGTCTCCGTGCGCCGCGGCAGCGGATCAATACGTACAGGTACCCGTTGCACCGGCGGCCGCTGGAAGCTCATAGTAGTGGTTGGCAAACCCACAAGGGACATCAGGATGGCAACGACCGCTTCGCACGCCAAGAAAACTTACTGGATCGTCGTCGCCGACGAAGCGCGGGCGATCGTTTATACGCGCGACACACGCCGCGCTCCACTCACAGAGTCGTTCTCGCTCGAGAACGATGCGGGCCGCAGGAAACCCGGTGACCTCGAAACGGACCGCGGCGGCCGCAGCTTCGACAGCTTTGGCGCCGGCCGGCATTCGATGGCCAAGGAAAAGTCCGGTCTGAAGAAAAGTGCGACCGAAGCCTTTGCAAAAGACATCGCCGAACGCATCGGCAAAGCGATTCACAACGGCCGTTGTCGAGGCTACGCATTGGTCGCAGCGCCCCGGTTTCTCGGTATGCTGCGCGCCGCGTTGGCGTCGTCCTGCAACGTCGAACCGTTCACGACGATCGACAAGGAGGTCGTCGGCAAGGACACGGCTTTTCTCGAGAAACTGATCGACCAGCATTGATCGAACGAACTGCAGCGCCCGCAAGTGCAGCGCTGCGGCTTGCAATCGCGCCGCCAGGGCGCGAAAAGACGGCGGCTTTATGTCAAATCCCGGGACCTCCGCGCCGGCATCTCTGTTCTAATGGCTTATGTCTCTAATGGCTTATGTCGCAACCCGACCGATTGCATCGAGCAGTAACGAACGGCAAATAAAGCGGCAATAAAAAAACAAAGACAAGAAAAACAGAGGTTCGAAAAGCCTCGACGTCGGAACGGGAAACGACCCGCTGAAGCACTCGGTTATGACCGGTGTGCCGAGGTGCAAACGACGCAAAGAACAATAAATAAAAAACCGGATTGCGCCCATGTTGTATTCAAACGTGTGTCGGGATAACGTCCCGACGCGACGGCACGTGCGACAGGCATTCAACCTGTCGATGCTACTGCTGGGTCTCGTGCTTGCCGGCGTCGCGGCCGCGGGCCCGGACGATCCCGGGGACGGCGGGCAGTGGGGCGCGGTCATTTCCTGGCCGCACATCGCCGTGTCGGCCGCGAACCTGCCGGACGGCAGGATACTGACGTGGTCCGGCTCGGAGCGCGAGACCTGGCCGACGACCGAGCAGACCTACAGCGCAACCTGGGATCCGGCCACTGGCGACTTCGACGAGGTCTTCCACCCCACGCACAACATGTTTTGCGCGCACCTTGCGATGCTCGAAGACGGGCGCGTGTTCGTCACGGGCGGTCGCAATGCGACCGGCAGTCCGTGGACGAGTATTTTCGACTATCAGAATAATCAATGGGTGCAGATCGAGAACATGGCATCGGGCGGTCGCTGGTACCCGACGACGCTCGCGCTCGCCGACGGCGACATCTTCACGGCGATGGGTTCCGCGACGCTGCCGCAGCACCCGGAACGCTGGGACCCCGACACGGGCTGGCAGATCAAGAACGGCATCGATTTCGACGACATGGTGCTGGACGACTATTTCGATTCCGGTTCCCACAGCGAGAGTCACTGGTGGCCGCTGCTGCACGTCGCGCCCAACGGGCAGATCTTCCACTCCGGCCCGACGCCGAAAATGCATTACATCGATCCGGACGGCAACGGCAGCTACGTGGAGGCCGGTCCCGGCTTCAGCAACTGGTACCACAAGCACGGCACGACGATCATGTATGCCGAGGGCAGGCTGCTGACATCCGGCGGCTGGCAGTCGGGCACCAACGCGCAGAGCACCGACAAGGCCTTCACGATCGATCTCAACGGTCCCTCGCCGAGCGTGCAGCTGACCGCTTCGATGAAGTATGCGCGCAAATTTCACAACGGCGTCATGCTGCCGACGGGCGAGGTGCTCGTCATCGGCGGCAACACCTCGGGACAGAAGTTCAGCGACAACGGCTCGATCCTGCCGGTCGAGACCTGGAACCCGGACACGGGCACCTGGCGCGAGGGCGCGGCCATGTCGGTGCCGAGGAACTACCATTCCATCGCGCTGCTGATGACCGACGGCCGGGTCCTGTCCGCAGGCAGCGGGTATTGCTCGGGCTCGGTGTTCTGTAACGGTGCCAGCCACAAGGACGGCCAGGTGTACTCGCCCGCCTACCTGTTCAATTCGAACGGCTCGCCGGCCGCGCGCCCGAACATCTCGGACGCCCCGGGGAGGATCTCGAGCGGCCAGGTTTTCGGCGTGCAGGCGACGCCAGGCATGGACAGCTTCAGCCTCATCAAGATGGGTGCCACCACGCACGGCGTCAACACCGACGTGCGCTTCGTGAACGTGCCGTTTTCGGAGACGGCGCCCGGAACCTACCAGCTCACGGCCAACAGCAACCGCAACGTGCTGACGCCGGGCTACTGGATGCTGTTCGCTGTCAACGCCGCCGGCGTGCCGTCGGTCGCGCGCGTCGTGCAGGCCAATACGACCGCGCTGCCGTGGCTGGCTCCCATCCAGGACCAGTCCACGCTGGAAGGTGAAAACGTCAGCTTCCAGCTCGTCGCGAGCGACGCCGACGACGATCCGATCACCTACAGCGCCACGGGGCTGCCGCCGGGGCTGCACCTGGATAGCGCGACCGGTCTCATTTCGGGCAGCCCGTCGGATGCGGGCAGCTATTCCGTGACGGTGACAGTCGATGACAACGTCGACGGTGAGGCGAGCAGGGACTTCGGCTGGCTGGTTCTCAGCGTGGGTCGGGGCACGATCCTGCGGGATTGGTGGACCGGGATTTCGGGCGCGACAGTTGCGAGCCTGACGTCGATTCCGGCCTATCCGTCGAATCCCGACGGCAGCAACGTGCTCACGTCTTTCGAGGCGCCGCAAAACTGGGCCGACAACTACGGCACGCGCGTGCACGGCTACCTGGTTCCCGGTGCGTCCGGCGAGCATACATTCTGGATCGCGAGCGATAACATGAGCGAGCTCTGGCTCAGCACCGACAGCGATCCCGCGAACCGGGTGCTGATCGCCTCGGTACCGGGCTGGACGGGGTCGCGGCTCTGGTACAAGTACCCCGAGCAGCAATCCGTGCCCGTCGATCTGCAGGTTGGCCAGAGCTACTTCATCGAAGCGATTCAAAAGGCAGCCGGCGGCGGCGACAATCTCGCGGTCGCCTGGCGGCAGCCCGGCGATTACGGCCCGCAGGTCATTCCCGGCGTCAACCTGGCGCCCAATCCCGTCGATCCCCTGGATTCGCCGGCGGCGGCGACCGTCGAGACGGGCGTGCGCGGAGGCATCGGCAGCGACTGGAGCACGATCACGCTCGATAATCACTATGACGACATGGTCGTCATCGCGACCGCGCAGTACGACGTCAGCCGCCCGCCGGCCGTCACCCGCATCCGCAACGCGAGCGGCAACCAGTTCGACGTGCGCGTGCAGAATCCGGGCAACGCAGCGCTCGATGACTACGTCGTGCACTACCTGGCCGTCGAAGCCGGCGTGTATGCCAACGGCACCGAGTCGATCGAGGCCGTCAAGTTTTCATCCACGGTCACGGACCGAAAGGGGTCCTGGATAGGCGAGCCGCGCACGTATCAGCTGTCGTACACGAACCCGGTCGTCATTGGCCAGGTCATGTCGCAAAACGATGCCGGCTGGAGCGTGTTCTGGGCGTCGGGCGACCTGCGCACCAACCCGCCGTCGGCGAGCGCGCTGTCGGTCGGCAAGCACGTCGGGGAAGATACCGACACGACCCGCGCCGCCGAGACGATCGGCTATCTCGTCATCGAGGCCGGCAGCGGCCTGCTCGGTGATGTTCCGTACGCGGCGAAGGTCGGCCCGGATACCGTGAAGGGCGCCGCCAACGCGGCGCCGTACGTCTACCCGCTCTCGAATCCTGCGGGTATTGCGGTGCTGTCGAGCGCGGCAATGGACGGTGGGGATGGCGGCTGGCCGATACTCTACGGCAGCGGCGCCGTGAGCAACACGGCGCTCAAGCTCGCCAACGACGAGGACCAGATCGCGGACACGGAACGGGCACGCTCGACGGACCAGGTAGCCTACCTGGCGCTGGACGCAGATCCGACGATCCCGGTCGAGGTCGACGCCGTCGCAACCACGCCGCAGGTGTCGGGCAGCTTGGTGACGCTCGCGGTCGACCCCAACGTCGATCATCTTCTCTATAGCTGGAG
>JBFISV010000052.1:0-11795 GCA_041608415.1 Woeseiaceae bacterium | reverse complement strand
TGCGGGTGCCCTTCAGACCCGCGGCCTCGATGAGCCGCGCGGCATGATCGCCTTCGGGATTGCGAAATACCGAGCCGCAGCTCGGCAGGCCGAGTGGCTGCGTCGATTTGCGGCGCTCGAGCATGGCGTTCAGCGTCGCCATGCTGGGCTGGGCCGACGGGTCGAATCGAAACGTCGCTTCGAGAAACCACTCGTTCGGCGGCCCGGTCACGCTGCGATAGCTCACGGAGTATTCCGCGGGCGCGCGCTCGTGAATTTCGCCGCCGCGATCGATCGTGCGGACCGATTCGACGCGCTCCCAGGTTTCGCCCCCGTGTGCGCCCGCATTCATCGCGAGCGCACCGCCGACCGTGCCGGGAATGCCCGCGAAAAACTCCGACGGCCCCAGACCCCAGCGAATACACTGCCGCGCGAGTCGCGTGCACGGCACGCCCGCGCCCGCACGGACGACGTAATGATCGACGCGCTCGAGATCGCGCAGCAACATGGCCGGGGCGATGACGACGCCCGGCAGACCGCCGTCCCGCACGAGCAGATTGCTGCCGACACCGAACCAGAATACCGGCACATCGGCATCCAGCTCGCGGAGAAAGCGCTGCAGATCCTCGATGTTCGCCGGCACGAAATAGTTCTTCGCGGGCCCGCCGACGCGCCAGGACGTATGCCGGCTCATCGGCTCGTCGGCGCGCAATTCACCCTGCACGGCAATGCAATCCGGCGCGGCCGTCATGGTTGGACCTTTAAGTTCGGCTTGCTCGACAGGCGTTCGGGCAGGCCCGCCGCATAAGCGCCGATATCGCCGGCGCCCATGGTCAGCAACAGGTCGCCGTCGGCGAGCAGATCGCGCAGCACGGGTTCCAACTCGCCGAGCGATTCGACGAACACCGGCTCGAGGGAACCGCGCGATCGCACCGCGCGGGCGATTGCACGACCGTCCGCGCCCGCGATAGGCGCTTCGCCCGCGGCATAGACGTCGAGCAGGATCAATACCTCGGCTTCCGACAGCACCTGGGCGAAGTCGTCGATCAAATCGCGCGTGCGCGAGTAGCGGTGCGGCTGAAACACGAGGACGATCCGCCGGTCGGGCCAACCGCTTTTTGCCGCCGCCAAAGTCGCCGCGATCTCGGTGGGATGGTGTCCGTAGTCGTCGATGAGGAGTATCTTGCCCGCATCGACGTCGACATCGCCCAGGTTCTGAAAGCGGCGGTCGATGCCCTCGAACTTTTCGAGCGCTTTGACGACGGCTGCATCGCTCACATGCAACTCATCGGCCACGGCAATGGCCGCGAGCGCATTACGCACGTTGTGCAGACCCGGCAGGCGCAGCGAAACACCGAGCGGCGCGCGGTCGTCGCCGCGAATTACGTCGAAGCGCGTCAGTCCCTCGTCAAAACGAATGTCGCTGGCACGCACATCGGCGTTTTCGGCAAGACCGTAGGTCAATACGGTACGGCCGATATCGCCCAGGATCGCGTTGACACCGGCGTCGTCCGTGCAGACGACGGCCAGCCCGTAAAACGGCAGATTGTGGAGAAATCCGATGAACCCCGCGCGCAGCTTTTCGATGTCGCCCTCGTAGGTCGACATGTGATCGGCGTCGATGTTGGTCACGATAGCGAGCATCGGCTTGAGGTGAACGAAGGACGCATCGGACTCGTCCGCCTCCGCGACCAGGTATTCGCCCTGCCCCAGTCGTGCGTTCGCGTCGGCGCTCTTGAGGCGTCCGCCGATGACGAATGTCGGGTCCAGGCCGCCTTCTGCGAGTATGCTCGCGACGAGGCTCGTCGTCGTCGTCTTGCCATGGGTACCCGCAACGGCGATCGAATAGCGAAAGCGCATGAGTTCGGCGAGCATCTCGGCGCGCGGGACCAACGGCATTACCTGATCGCGCGCCGCCATGACTTCCGGGTTGGTTTCATCGACCGCGCTGGAGACAACAACGGCATCAGCGTCCTCGATGTTGCCTGCAGCGTGGCCGATGAATACTTTGGCGCCGAGTTTCTCGAGGCGCATGGTCTGTTTGTTGGCGCGCAGATCGGATCCCTGCACAGCGTATCCGAGGCTCAGCATGACTTCGGCGATTCCCGACATGCCGGATCCGCCGATGCCGACGAAATGCACGGTATGGATGCGCCGCATTCGCTTGATCATGCGATGACCCCGGCCTGCTGCAGGAGAATTTGCGCAATACGCTCGAGGCAATCGGGTCGCGACAGCGATCGCGCCTTGTCGGCGCGCGCCTGCAGCTCCGGTCGCTCGCAGAGCCAGTCGGCGAGATGTGCGGCAAGGGAACGCTCGGTCAGTTCCGACTCCTGCAGGATCTGTGCGGCGCCCAGGTTTGCCATTGGCGTGGCGTTGGCCGTCTGGTGGTCGTCGACCGCCGATGGATAGGGAATGAACAAGGCGGGCAGGCCGACGGCGCAGAGTTCGGCGACCGTCAGTGCACCGGCGCGGCAAACGACGAGGTCGGCCCAGGCATATGCGGACGCCATGTCGTCGATGAACGGCGTGAGCTGCACGTCTACGCCCGAGCCGGCATACGCCTCGCGAGCCGTGTCGAGCGTGCGTTCTCCGCATTGGTGGCGGACGATCGGCCGCAGCTCCGCGCGCAACAGCGCGAGTGCCGCCGGCACTGTCTTGTTGAGCGCGAGGGCCCCCTGGCTGCCGCCGAGCACGAGCAGCCGCAGCGGCCCGCTACGTCCCGGATATCGCGCGCCGGGTTCCGCCACGGCCGCGATGTCCTCGCGCACCGGGTTGCCGACCGTTTCTGCGTCGGCGCGGGCTTTAAAACTGCCCGGGAAGGCCTGCAGCACAACCCGGGCAAGACGCGCCAGAAGACGATTAGTGAGGCCGGCGACCGCGTTCTGTTCGTGAATGACGAGCGGCCGCCGCGTCAGCCACGCGGCAACGCCGCCGGGGCCGCTCGCGTAGCCGCCCATGCCGAGTACCGCCGCGGGGCGACGTCTGAACATGACCGCGAGCGCCTGTGACGTTGCCCAGGCGAGTTGCAGCGGTGCGAGCAGCAGTGCGATGCGGCCTTTGCGCCGCAGGCCTTTGACACGAATCCATTCGACGTCGATGCCGGCCGCGGGAACGATTTTGGCCTCGAGACCGCGTCGCGTGCCGAGCCAGACGACCTGCTGCGACTTTTTCGCGAGCGCCTCCGCCACCGCGAGCGCGGGATACACGTGGCCGCCTGTGCCGCCCGCCATCACGAGAATCGGCCGTTCGTTCATGATTTCCGCCTGCGTCGGCGATTGACGGGCTTCGCATCGACCACGACCTCGTGGTGTATCCGCAGCAGCAGGGCGATCGCGACGATCGTCACGATCAGGCTGCTGCGGCCGTAGCTGACGAGCGGCAGCGTGAGCCCCTTGGTCGGCAGCATGCCCATGTTCACGCCGACGTTGATGAACGCCTGCAGTGCGAGCCACGTTCCCAGCCCGATGGCGATATAGGCCTCGAAAAAACGCTCGGCATCGAACGCCCGCATCGCGAGCTTGAATACCCGCCACAGCAGGATGAGAAACAGGCCGATCAGGACGAGCGACCCGAGCAGGCCGAATTCCTCGGCGTATACCGCGAACACGAAATCCGTGTGTGCTTCGGGCAGGTAAAAGAGCTTTTGCACGCTGTTGCCGAGGCCCACGCCGAACCATTCGCCCCGACCGATCGCGATCAGGGATTGCGTCAGCTGGAAGCCGGAGTTGAACGGATCCGCCCAGGGGTCGAGAAACCCCGTCAGGCGCTGCATCCGATAAGGCGACGCGACTGCCAGCGCGCCCATGGCCAGCACGGCGACCAGGAAGAACAGCAGGAAATCGCGGATGCGCGCGCCTGCGACGAACAGCATCGTCAGCGCCGTCGCAAGCAGCACCACCGCGGCACCGAAATCGGGCTCGGCGAGCAGCGCGGCGCATGCCAGCGACAGGACCAGCATCGGCCGCAGAAAGCCGACGAATTGCTCCCGCACCGCCTTGTTGCGGCGCACGAGGTAGCCGGCCAGATAAACGATCAGGCACAGCCGCGCCGGCTCCGACACCTGCAGGTTCATGATGCCGATACGAATCCAGCGGCGGCTGCCGTTCACCTCGTGACCCACACCCGGCAGCAGCACGGCGAACAACAGCGCGAGGCCTGTGAGCAGGATCAGCGGACCCAGCGTGCGCCAGGCTGCGAGTGGCACGAAAAGGCAGACGCCGCCCGCGGCCACGCCGATGAGCGCGGCAACGAGTTGCCGCTCGACGTAAAAGAAGGGCTCGCCCGTCGCGTTGTCGGACAATGCCATCGAGGCCGACGTGAGAACGACGAAGCCGCCGAGAAGCAGGCACAGTGCAGCCGTCAGCAGCACCGGGTCCAGCTGCAGCGTCGTCTTCAGGCGCGCAGGGAACGGAAACGTGGCGCTTGCCGTACTCATGCTTCGAGTCTCCTCACGGCATCGGCAAACGCATCGCCGCGCTCGGCGTAATTCGAAAACTGGTCGAGGCTTGCGCACGCGGGCGCGAGCAGCACGGTATCGTCGTACTCGGCGATGCTGGCCGCCTGGCGCACCGCGTCTTCCATATCGCTGGCGAACGACACGGGCCCGACGGTCTCGAGCGCGGCGGCCAGCGCCTGCGCGTCCTCGCCGATCAGAACCGCGGCGCGCAGCTTGTTCCGTAGCGCAACAGCCAGCGTGGAGAAGTCGGCGCCCTTGCCGACCCCGCCGGCGATGAGCACGATCGTGCCGTCGACCGACTCGACGGATGCGATGGCCGCCGCAACGTTGGTCGCCTTGGAATCGTTGACGTAGCTCACCGAACGGCGACGGCCGACGAACTGCATCCGGTGCGCAAGCCCGCCGAACTCGCAGAGCACCTGCAGCATCGGTGACATGTCGAGGCCCGCGAGTTCGCCGGCGGCGAGCGCGGCCAGTGCATTTGCCTGATTATGGCGGCCGAGCAACGCGAGGTCCCGCGTCGACAACAGCAATGATTCGCCACGCGCGAGGTACGTCTCGCCGTCTTCCACGCGAATGCCGTAGTGGCCCGGCTTCGGTTCGTCGAGACCGAAACTCCTCACCTTGTGCAGGTGCGCGACGTACTTGGCGACGTCGGGATCGGCCCGGTTGAAAACGGCCGTTTGCGCCTCGCGATAGACGCGGTACTTGCTACGACGGTATTCGTCTTCGTCGCTGTGCCAGTCGAGGTGATCGGGCGACACATTCAGCAGCACGGAGACTTCGGCCGGCAGAGTCTGCGTCCGCTGCAGCTGGAAACTGGACAGCTCCAGCACGTAAATGTCCGGCGGCTCCCTGTCGAGCAGGTCGAGCGCGGGTTCGCCCAGGTTGCCGCCGGCATAGACCGTCAGGCCGGCCGCTTTACACATGTAATCGAGCAGGGTCGTCACCGTGCTCTTGCCGTTCGAGCCGGTCACCGCGATGAACGGCGCGCGCGCCTCACGCGCGAACAGCTCGATATCGCTGACGACTTCGATGTTGGCGGCGCGGGCGTCGGCCAGCAGCGGATGACTGTCGGCAATGCCCGGCGAGGCGATGATGCGCGAAACCGTGTCGGGCAGGCTCGCATCACCGAGCAGAACCTCGGCATCCGGACAGAGTTCGCGCAGCTCGTCGATGCCGGGCGGCGCATCGCGCGTGTCGAAATACGTGGCATCGAGGCGATTGCGCCGCAGGTAACGCGCGATCGACAGCCCGGTCGCGCCGAGTCCGAGCACGAAGTCTTTTGCCGATGGATTCGCCGCCACGCTCATCGTATCTTCAGACTCGCGAGGCCGATCAGCACGAGGATGACGGTAATGATCCAGAATCGAACGATGACTTTGGGCTCCGCCCAGCCTTTGAGTTCGAAGTGGTGGTGAATCGGCGCCATCCGGAACACCCG
Source organism: Woeseiaceae bacterium (assembly GCA_041608415.1). Taxonomy (GTDB): domain Bacteria; phylum Pseudomonadota; class Gammaproteobacteria; order Steroidobacterales; family Woeseiaceae; genus UBA1847. The sequence goes on along the minus strand of JBFISV010000052.1, from coordinate 5,913 downwards.
CCTGCCGGTCATCTTGAACGACGCGACCTGGATTATGACCGACAGGGTCTCGACGACGAAAACGCCGCCCATGATGGCGAGCACGATCTCCTGGCGGACGGCGACTGCGACGACGCCGAGCGCAGCGCCGAGCGCGAGCGCGCCAATGTCGCCCATGAACACTTGCGCAGGATAGGTGTTGAACCACAAGAAGCCGAGGCCGGCGCCCGACATCGCCGCGCAGAATACGAGAATCTCGCCGGTGCCGGCGACGTACGGGATATCGAGGTAGCCGGAAAAATTCACGTTGCCGGTCACGTAGGCGAACACGCCGAGCGCGCCGCCGACCAGTACGGTTGGCATGATCGCAAGACCGTCGAGGCCGTCGGTCAGATTGACCGCATTCGAAAAGCCGACGATAAAGAAGTACGTCACGACGACCTGGAAGACGCCTAAAGGGACCATGAAGTCCTTGAAATACGGTATCAGCAACGAGGTGGAAATCTCGTCGGCCGCCGTGACGTACAAAGCGATGGCCGCGATGATCGCCGCGACCGACTGCCAGAAGAGCTTTTGAGTGGCCGAGATGCCGGCCGGATCCTGCAATACGAGTTTCTTGAAGTCGTCGACGTAGCCGATCGCGCCGAACGACAGTGTGACGAACAGCACGATCCAGACGAAGTGATTCTCGAGGTCGGCCCACAGCAGTGTGCTGACCACGATTGCCGTCAGGATCAGTGCGCCGCCCATCGTCGGCGTACCCGCCTTGGGCAGGTGGGTGACCGGTCCGTCGTCGCGCACGGGCTGACCGACCTGGTTCACCGACAACTTCCGGATCATGTACGGGCCGATCATGAATGACAGGATCAGCGCCGTCAGCGCGCCCAGAATCGCCCGCATGGTCAGGTAGTTGAAGACGTTGAAGCCCGACTCGAACTGCGCCAGATATTGTGTCAGGTACAGCAGCATGCTCAGCGCTTCCCGCCGCGCATGGCATCGGCCCGGAGCGCACGAACCACACGCTCCATACGCATGAAGCGCGATCCCTTGACGAGCACGTTCACGCCGGCGCGCAGCGACGACGCGAGTGCATCGATCAGCGACTCCGTCGATTCGAACCAGGCGGCGTTGCTGCCGAATGCGTCGGCGGCCTTGTGCGCCAGCGCGCCGATCGCGAACAGTCGATTGACGCCGATTCTTTGCAGCGTGCGTCCGATATCGCGATGGGCGCGCTCGCTTTGCTCGCCCAGCTCACCCATGTCACCGAGCACAACCCAGCTCTCGCCACCGAGCGCAACGAGGAACTCGGCGGCCGCCACGACGCTGCGCGGGTTGGCGTTATAGCTGTCATCGAAAAGATTGCACCCGTTGCGGCCCGCCAGCGGCTGCAGCCGACCTGCAACGGGCTGAACCTTTTCGAGTGCGGTCTGGATCTGCTCCGGAGCCACGCCGAGCGCCGCGGCGATCGCGGCCGCCGCGCACGCATTGCGGACGTTGTGCCGGCCCGGGAGCGACAGTCGTATGTCAGCGCGGGCATCGCCGAGACGAAGCTCGAAAACGGAGCCGGCGGCATCGGCGACGATATCTCCTGCCGTCACGTCGGCCCCGGCCTCGAGACCGAAACTCACGACCTCGATGTCGCCCACGAGGGATTTCCAGTAATCGAAATATTCATCATCGGCGTTGAGAACCGCAACACCGGGACGCGCCACGCCGCACAGAATCTCGCCCTTGGCTTTTGCGACGTTTTCGATCGTTCCGAAGCCCTCGAGGTGCGCGGCCGCCGCATTGGTGATGGCCACGACATCCGGTTTCGCGAGCGACGTCAGGTAGGCGATTTCGCCGGCGTGATTCGCGCCCATTTCGAGCACGGCATATCGATGTGCCGGCTCGATGCGCGTCAGCATCAGCGGCATGCCGATGTCGTTGTTGAAATTACCTTGCGTTGCAAGCGTCGGCCCGGCCTCGGCCAGGCACGCGGCCGCCATTTCCTTCAGAGTCGTCTTGCCGTTGCTGCCCGTGATGCCCACCACAACGGCGGACTGCGCGCCGCGCCAGGCGGCGCCCAGCTCACCGAGCGCTGCGCGCGTGTCGGGCACGGTTATCTGCGCGAGGTCGTCGTCGGTCCGGCGATCGACCACCGCGGCTGCCGCGCCGCGTGTCCTGGCCTGCGGCACGAAATCGCGGCCGCGGTAATTCGGACCGTCGAGCGCGATGAACAACTCACCGCCCTTGAGCGTGCGGGTATCCGTACTCACGCCGTCGAAAGTCCGGTCTTCACCGACGAGCGTGCCGCGCATCGATTCTGCCGCGAGCTCGAGTGTCGTCATCATGCGCGACCCTCGCGCTCTGTCGCCGTGAGCTTCGCAGCGGCAACGGCATAATCCGAAAATTCGCGCTGCTCGCCAGCGACGATCTGATGGCACTCGTGACCCTTGCCGGCGATGAGGATGACATCGGCGGGTGCCGCATGTGCGATCGCCCACTCGATCGCGGTCTTGCGATCGGCGATCACGGTCGCAGCGTCGGCTTTATTGAAACCCGAGACGATGCCGTCGGTGATGTGTGCGGAAGCCTCGTCGCGCGGGTTGTCGTCGGTTACGACGACTCGATCCGCCAGTCGTTCCGCGATTCGGCCCATCATCGGGCGCTTGCCGGCGTCGCGATTGCCGCCGCAGCCGAACACGCACCAGACCTTGCCGCGAGAATGTGCGCGAACGGCGTGCAGGGCGGCATCGAGCGCGTTCGGCGTATGCGCGTAGTCGATGTAAACGGACGGACCGGACGCAGCATTGACTCGCTGCATTCGGCCCGGCGGCGCGTCGATGCCCGCGAGCGCATCGCACGCATCATCGAGATCGATGCCCGCCGACAGCAGGTACGCCAGCACGAGCACGGCGTTGGCAATATTGAATTCGCCGAGTAGCGGCACGAATAGCTGCGCATCGCCCCACGACGTTTGCAGCCGCACGTCGGAGCCGTTGCTGCGAGTAATGACGGAACGAACGAACGCGTACGGACGGCCATTCGCGACACGGTCGAACTTGGTCGAGACCGTGATCACCTCATCGCCGCACCGGCTTGCAAGCTCGCCGCCGAATTCGGAGTCGAGATTGACGATCCGGCATCGCGTCGGATAGTCGAGAAAGAGTTTCGCCTTGGCATTGCCGTATGCGCGCATGTCACCGTGATAATCGAGATGGTCGCGACTCAGGTTCGTGAACAGCACTGCATCGAAGCGGGTACCATCGACACGCCGCTGGTCCAGCGCGTGCGAGGAAACCTCGATTGCCGCGTAGTCGGCGCCGCTGTCGCAAAAACCCGCGAGACGACGATTCAGCTCGATGACGTCGGGCGACGTCATCTGGCCGCCCTCGTCGATCTTGCCAATTCCGAATCCGAGTGTGCCGGCGTAGCCACACTGCCGGCCGAGCCGGGTCAGGCACCGGGCAATCATCCAGGCCACCGTCGTCTTTCCGTTCGTACCGGTGACACCCGCGACCTTGAGGCGCGCCGACGGAAAATCGAAAAACCGGTTTGCAATTTCGCCGAGGTGACTCGTCAGATCCTGTACGGGCACCGTCGGTACGCCGAAGCCGTTGACAGCGCCCGTCGCCGTCGACGCATCGAATGCGATGGCCGCGACCCCGGCCGCGATCGCCTGCTCGCGAAAGTCGAGTCCGTGGTGCGTGGCGCCCGGGCAGGCGAGAAACAGCGAGCCGGCACACAAGCGGCGGCTGTCCATCGCAATATCGACAATCGGCACGGGCGGCGCGTCGGCGAGACCGGCCAACAGCGTGTCGAGTTGCAGGGTCGCTGGAAGTTGCTCGGCAGGCATGCTCATCGACCCGCCGCCTGCCGGGACATCGCCTGCATGACGCTGCCAGGGTCGCGCGCCGGCAGCGCGTCGGGCGGTACCGCGAGCAGCCGCAGGGACTCGCCCATGATGTCGGCGAATACCGGCGCCGCCACGTCGCTGCCGTAATAGAGTTCGCCGCTCGGTTCGTCGATAACCACGACCGTCGCGAGGCGTGGTTTACTCGCCGGCGCGAGCCCTGCGAATATCGAAAAATACTTGTCCTGCGAATAGCCGCCAACGCCGGACTTCCAGGCGGTGCCGGTCTTGCCGGCGATTCGATACCCGGCAATCGCCGCTTTGGTGCCGGTCCCGCCCGGTCGCACGACCTCCTCGAGCATGTGCTTGACCGCTGACGCCGTGTCGGCCGCGATTACCTGCGCGCCGTCAACGGCGTGATCGAGCGCAACCAGCGAAATCGGGCGCACGCGGCCGTTACTGCCGAGCGCGGCGTAGGCCTGCACGAGTTGCAGGGGCGTGACGGAAATGCCGTAGCCGTACCCGAGCGTTGCATGATTGATTTCCTTCCAGTGATCGAAATGCGTCAGCAATCCGGCGGACTCGCCCGGAAATCCACTGCTCGTCAGTTCGCCGAATCCGAGGCCGGTCATCGTCGACCAGAGCTGATCGGCCGGCAGCGACATCGCCAGCTTCGTCGCCCCCACGTTCGACGAGCGCGCGAGTATGGTCGTCAGGCTCACGCGCCCGAGGCTGCGGTGGTCCTCGATCGTTTTCGCGCCGACGGTTACGAAGCCGGGTGCGGTATCGATGATGCTGCTCGGACGATACTGGCCGCTCTCCAGCGCGGCCGCGACGATCATCGGCTTGATACTGGAACCGGGCTCGAAAATATCGGTGATCGCGCGATTTCGATACCGTTCGGCGGAATATTGTGAGCGATCGTTCGGGTTATAGGTGGGCTGGTTCACGATAGCCAGCACTTCGCCCGTTTCCACGTCCAGCACGACGACGGAGCCGGACACGGCGTCGTATTGTTGGATCGCGGCCTTGAGCGTACGGTACGCGAGGTACTGGATGCGCAAATCGATACTCGATCGCAAGTCCTTACCGTGATGTGGCGGGCGAATACTCGCGACGTTTTCGATCGAACGGCCGAGCCGGTCCTTCAGGACACGCTTCGCGCCCGATTCACCCGCGAGCCAGTGGTTGTATGCGAGTTCGAGACCTTCCTGGCCCTGGTCGTCTATGTCGGTGAAGCCGACCAGGTGACCGGTCACTTCACCGGCCGGGTAGTAGCGGCGGTATTCGCGCTGCACGTTGACGCCGGGCAGGCGCAGTTCCAGCGCCTGCCGCGCCGTATCCGGACTCAGGTGACGCTTCAGGTACAAAAACTCCTTGTCCATGCTGCGAGTGATTCGACGAATCAGCAAATCGGCGTCGACGCCGATCACCTCGGCGAGCTTCGGCACACGATCGACCGCCGCGGCGAGTTCCTCGGGATTCGCCCAGATGCTGTCCACCGGTGTGCTGATCGCGAGTGGTTCACCGTTCCGGTCGCTGATGCTGCCGCGATGCGCCGTGATTTTTTCGGTACGGAGGTGCCGCGTATCGGCCTGCTCGTTCAGAAAGTCCTTGTCGAGCACCTGCAGCTGCACGGCGCGCGCTATCAGCGTGCCGGCAATCAGCGTGAAGAACACGACGACCAGCGACACTCTGCCCGCGAAGCGCCTGGCATTACGTGCTTTTGTCTCGGCGCCGCGTGTCATTGTTGCTCGATCACGAAGATTTCGGCTGTCCTCGGCCGCATCAGCTGCAGACGGTCGATCGCTACCTGTTCTATGCGTGCATGCGTCGCCCAGGTGCTCTGCTCGATTTGCAGCTGCCCCCATTCGATGTTCAGCTCGTCACGCTCGTGTGTCAGCTGTTCGAGCTCGACAAACAGCTTGCGCGCTTCGTGCTTCGTATAGACGAGCGCCATCGCGCTGGCGACACAAACCGCGGCGAAGACGAGCACGAGTAGGACGTGCTGGCGTTGGCCGGAGGTATTCATGAGGTTCGTTCCGCGGTTCGCAGCCGTGCGCTGCGCGCACGAACGTTGGCGGCGATCTCGGCGTCAC
>JBFISV010000051.1:0-11990 GCA_041608415.1 Woeseiaceae bacterium | reverse complement strand
TGCGTCGGTACGGATCGGGGTCGCGCCCGGGCCTATTTTCATCTCGTCCCAGTGATACGTCGTCGGCTGTATGACGGGCACCGAGTCGCCCCAATGCACGAGATCCGGCGACCACGACAGCCAGATGCACCAGGGATTGATTTCCGAATGCGGCCGGTCGAGGCGCGCGTAGCGGCCCTCGAACGTGTCCGGAAAAATGACGACATTGCGCATGTCGGCCTGGCTGATCAATGACACTCGTTCGACGCTTTCGAAGTCGCGCGTTTTCGCGAGCCCGATGCGGACGCCGAATCGGGAGTAGGCGCTGTAGGATATGTAGTGCTCGCCGTTCATCGAGCAGATGCGGCAGTCCTCGATGCCGTACTCCTCGTGCGGCGCGAATTTACCGTCCGTGGACGGCACCATGAACGGCGCCGGATCGACCTCGAAATCGAAACCGTCGTTGCTGCGTGCGATCCCGATGATCGAGCGGCCGTTGCGCAGGTGAGAACGGAACAGGAGAATATACTGATCGCCGAAGCGAGTCGCCCCGGCATTGTGAACGGTCTCCACGGCGTAGGGCACGTCGTGCTTCGTGAGAATCGGGTTGTCCCGGTAGCGCGTTACCAACGGTCTATCGCTCATCGCCTGCTCCCGAAGTCAGAATTTTTTCGTAAACGCGCACATAATCGCGCGCCATGCGCGCGCTCGTGAAGCGCTGCTCGACATCGGCCCGGCACGCGGAGCGGTCTAATGTCGATATGCGCTTGACGGCGGCGATCGCGCCGTCGACGTCGTCGACGATGAAGCCCGTTTCGCCGTCTTTTATCAGCTCCGGCATCGAGCCGCGTCCGAAAGCAACGACCGGCGTTCCGCAGGCCATGGATTCGACGAGGCTCAGTCCGAACGGCTCGTCGAAACTGATCAGGTGCATGAGCGCCAGGGCGCCCCCGAGAACCTCTGCGCGCCGGTCGGGACCCACGGACCCCAGGTACTCCACGCTCGTGCCGTCGATGTGCGGCTCGATGCGTGTCTCGAAATAGTCGCGATCCTGGACGATGCCGGCGATTACGAGCTTCAACCCGGTACGCTTCGCCACCTCGATGGCTTCCGCAGCGCCCTTGTGCGGATGTATGCGGCCGAAAAACAGCAGGTAGTCGCCCGTTGCCGGGACAAACGGAAATTGCCCGACATCGATGCCGTGGTGCACCGTCGCGATGTAATCGAGTTGCGGCGACTTGTCCGACTCGCTGATGGCGACGAAATAACCGCGCTCGTTGTACTTCTTGTAAACGGGGATAATCGACGGCGACGAGAAGCCGTGGATCGTGGTGACGACCGGGGTCGTGACGAGACCCGAATACGTCAATGGCAGAAAGTCGAAGTGATTGTGGATCAGGTCGAACTCGGCGGCGCGCTCGAATGCAGCCGCGATGTGCAGGCACTCCGCGACCTTCGGGTCGACCGAGTCGTCCTCGGAATACGGGCGCGGGCACACGGCGGCCAGTTCGGCGCTCGTCTGCGAATCCGCCGTGGCAAATAACGTCACCTCGAGGCCCGAGCGTACGAGTTCCTCCGTGAGCAGGCTCACGACCGATTCCCAGGGTCCGTAATGCCGGGGGGGCGTGCGCCAGGAAACGGGGCTCAGGACTGCAATGCGCATCGACAGGCTCGAGTTCGGCGATATTCAGTGCTTTGCGATCGAAGCGCCCGGACGACTTCGCCGTTATAATCCGTCCGGTCCGGTTCGAGGCTCAAGAAACAGCATGAGCATTGTTAGTCAGAATCCGTCGGTGCGCAATAAGCAATGAGGATCAGGGAACAACGCAAACGCCTGGTGCAGCGCCGCACGAATCTGCTGCACGCCGAGAGCTCGCGTGTCATTACGCGGCCACATATCCCGGGCGATAAAGCCCGCATCAGGGCGCTGATCGTGCGCGTTGCTGCGCTCGAGGAGGACATCGTGCAGCAGCTGCTCGATACCGTGTTGCAGGACTTTTCCGGACGCCACCGGAATTTCCGGGCGGTGCTGCAGAGAAATTTTGAGCGCGTAGCGGCAAGCGCGCCGCAGAACCTGGCGCTGTCGTCCGAACAAAAGCTGCTGCTTGGCGCCTATTTTACGGCCGAGTACTCCGTCGAGGCGGCCGCGCTGTTCAACCCTTCCGTCGTGATGCATCCCGATCAGAGTAACGTGCCAGCGGGCTCGCAGCGCTTTATCATGAGTTTCCGGGCAACCGGCGAAGGCCACGTATCGTCAATAGAGTTTCGCAGCGGCATCGTCGACAGCAATTGCGACATCTATTTCGACCCCATCAGCAAATACGTCGCCACGCCGGAGATGCACAAGGATCCCGTCTACCATCGGCACCACTTTCGCCAGAAGATCAACGAGCTTTGCAAGGCGGAGCGGGTGACAGACCAGCTGCTCGACGGCCTCAACGATTCATTCACGTTCGCGGAACTCGAAGAGCAGATCAGGAAGCTGCGTTCTACCAAGTACCGGGTCATCGACAAGCAGCACACGATCGACACGGCACGGTGGCTGGCGCGATCCAACTACGAGGTTATCTTCCGACCCAATGAGCAAATCTCCGAGCGCGTAATTTTCCCGGTGTCGGAAAATGAAAGCCGTGGCATCGAAGATGCGCGTTTCGTGCGGTTTACGGATGACGACGGATCGGTCAATTATTTTGCCACGTACACGGCGTACAACGGCTTCGACATACTCCCGCAGCTCCTGGAAACAACGGATTTCCTGACCTTCAAAATGCATACGATCAGCGGCCCGGCGGCCCGCAACAAGGGGATGGCGCTGTTTCCCCGCAAAATCGACGGCCGCTACGCGATGCTTTCGCGGCAGGACGGCGTCAACAACTACATCATGTTCTCGGATAATGTCCGCCACTGGAGGGACGCAAAGCTCCTGCAGGAACCGCACCATCCCCTCGAGTACATCCAGATCGGCAATTGCGGGTCGCCGGTAGAGACATCGGAGGGCTGGCTCGCGCTGTTCCACGGCGTCGGGCCGATGCGACGCTACAGCATCTGGGCCGCGCTTCTCGACATCGACGATCCGTCACGAGTCATCGGCCGCCTCGAAGATCCATTGCTCGCTCCGGACGAGCACGAACGCGAGGGTTACGTGCCCAACGTCGTCTACACCTGCGGCTACATGATTCATGCGGACGCGCTTATCATTCCTTACGGCATCGCCGACCAGCGCTGCAGGGTCGCGACGGCGTCCGTGCCCGACCTGCTAGCGAGGTTCAGGCCGGTCTGAGACGATCTTGCCTGGCTGTGCCGCCGGGGCAGGCTATGCCGCGTCCGTCGTCCGCGAGCGCCGCTCGCTGAATCGAGGATCGGCCATACTGTCGCGTTTCACGGTCAGACCGCGCAGATTGAACAGCGCGATCAGCGAGGAAAGGTACGACAACGTCGATTCGGCACCCTGATTTTCGTTGACTCCGTCGCTCATGAGCCCGTCGCGGCATCCGCCGCTGGCATGGTCGAAAAGGCTGAGCTGCAGGTCGTTCGTGCCGAGATACCAGTTGAAGCAAGTCAGCGCCAACTGCGTCCATTCCACGTTCTGGGTGCACTGATAGGCTTCGATACACGCGCCGATCATCGCGGCGGCTTCGACGGGCTGCTGATCGAACTGCGCCTTGCGTCCGGCCTTCGCGTACCAGCCCTGGTTGCCGACCGGCGTGAACCACCCACCATCCGGGTCGAGCTGGATGTCTCGTAACCATTCGAGCACGCGAATTCCCGTTTCTATCAGTTCCTCGTCTTGCAAGGTCCGGCCGCAGGCCATCAGCGCTTCCGGTAGCCGCCCATTGTCGTAGGCGAGCTCGGATTCGTGCCAGCGCCAGTCGTCGCTCGCGTACTCCTTGAAACGTGCCAGCAGTCGATGGCCCAGCGAGTGCATCAAATCCCGTAACCCCTCGTCGTTTTCATGGCGGCCCAGGTACGCCTGCAAGCCGAGGATCGGGTATGAAATGGCGCGCGAGTCCGAGAAGCCGTCGAGCGCCGGGAGGGCGTCGCGAAACAGTTTATCCGCGAGCGCGACCTGCCCCGGATTGGTGCCCCACGCGGACGTCACGCCCAGAGCCCAGACAGCGCGTCCGTGGGCGTCCTCCGAACCGACCGATTCCAGCCAGCGCCGATCGTAGGACATGAAATTGCGAAACCGGGCCGTATCCGGGTCAAACGCGTCGTCGAGAAAGCTGAGATAGACAGACGACAGTTCAGCGAGCGATTTGTTGGTTCTGTCGAGGTCGTGGGCACGGACGATGACCATCAATGCGCGTGCATTGTCGTCGACGCAATAGCCGTGGGCGCGGTTCGGGACCGTGAAGCGCGCATGCTGGAGTATTCCCGTATCGTCGGTCATGCGACGCAGGTGCGTGAGATCGACAGGCGGCAGGCGCTCATCGCCCTGGTTGAGCGTGTCCATGATCGGCAGGTCGCGTTCACGGGCATGTTTGACCTTGGGTTCGCAAAACAGCTCGAGGTAACGGCGGCCCATTTCCTTCATGACCATGGGACGCGAGTAGTTGTAACAGGCCCTGCGCATCTCGAGGCGTTCTTCCGGGAAAGCAAGGAGCTGATTGATCTGTTGCGACAGCGCCTGCGAGTCCGTGAACGGTACGAAGCGGCCGCGCCCGTCGGCCAGGAGTTCCTTGGCGTGCCAGTACGGCGTCGAGACGACAGCTTTACCGGCGCCGACTGCGAAGGCGAGGGTTCCCGACACGACCTGCGCCTCGTTGAGGTAGGGCGTAACGTAAATGTCGGCCGCGCGGATGATCTCGAGCAACTCATCGCGATCCAGGAAGCGATCATGGAACACGATGTTGTCACCGACCCCGAGTTTTTTCGCACGATGATGCAAACTGAGGCGGTATTGCTCGCCGCTCTGCGCCTTGCAATGCGGATGCGTAGCGCCGACCACGTAGTACATAACGTCCGGGTGTGCGCTGATGATGTCTGGCAGGGCATCGATCATGAATTCGATGCCTTTGCCTGGCGAGAGCAGGCCGAACGTCAGGATCACGGTCTTGTCGCCGACGCCGAGCTTCGCCTTGCACGGGTCCGGATCGATGAACGGAACCTCGGGGATGCCATGATGGATGAGGCTGATTTTTCGTTCCGGAACCTTGTAGATGCGCTGCAGGAAGTCCGCGGAATGCTCGCTCATGACGACGAGGCCGGCCGAGACCTCGGACAACTGGACGATGATCTTGCGCTCATCGGGCGACGGTTCCTCGAGAACCGTGTGCAGGGTCGTGAACAGCGGGCTTTTCAGGTTCTTGACGAGTTCGACAATGAAGCTGCCGCGCTGCCCGCCGAAAATTCCGTATTCGTGTTGCAGGCTGATGACCGCGGGATTCCTGAGATTCAGAAAATCCGCGGCGAGGCGATATTCGTGCAGATCGTCCTGGCTGATCTGGAATTTGACGGTGTCGGGATAGTCGTAACCCGCGCGCCTGTCGTTCATGGCTACGACGCTGCAATCGATGTCCGGCTCGGTTTCGAGAATCGCGGCAACGAGGTCGGCGGTGAAGGTCGCGATGCCGCACCGGCGGGGAGGATAGGAACCGATCAGGGCGACGGAGGCGAGCGATCGCGACATGGGCTGTCCTTTCGACAATCGAATCTGGGCACACAAACTCGAATCGCACTTTACCACGACGCGCAAAACGAGCGAGGGGAAAGTAGGGCCGGCCATTCCACCGTGATTGTCCGATAGAGGCGCGCGTGCGCGCGCGGTCGGCCGGCAGTCCGGGCACGACAATCCGTCGGCGTCGCGACGGCTAGCGCGTCATTTCGAGGACGGGGAATCGTCGAGGATGGCCGCGACTCGCGCCTTGAAAGTGTCGTGACAGGCGAGGCAGGCATCGATCAATCGCCGGTGGCCGGAAACCGCCGCCTTGCGATCGGGCGCGAGGGCGGCCGCCTCTGTCTCGAGCGCCAAGTCGTGCACTCGCGTGTCGAGTGCTTTGAACGCCGCCATCTCGGGTCCGAGCTCGGCCGCGACCAGGGCAACTTCGGCCGCGGGAATCCGCGGGTGCGCGGCGATCGCGGCCGCGCCGCGCGCGACCTGCTCGAAGTCGTCGCGAAGCAGACCGTCGGTGATTTCCGCGAGGTTGTCGCCGAGGCCCTGCATGATTTCAATCAGCGTCGGCGCATTTTCAGCCGCCGCGGGCGCGATGGTGAGAGCGAGTATCGCGACTAAACCGGATATTCGGGGCATTCCTGACTTTCCCAAACGATACGGGGACATTCCCGGTTCTGCCGATGCCAATCCCGGGCGATCTAATGTCGCTCCAAAGCCCAATGGACGGCGGCGCACGTCGAAAACAGACACGGGCCGGCACACCGCGCAACAACCCGCGCGCCAGGACCCGGATTGTCGCACTTACAGGCTAATCGCGCTCGGCGACCGGGATCATGACGTGCGCGTACGGCGTCCCGTCCCACATGACGTAGGGGCCGCCGGCCTGCGGGTCGCGGGACAGGCCCGCGAGCATCGCCGCGTCGGGTGCGATCAGCATCATGTGCGGCCCTTCGACGATCCAGTCGTTGTCGTCCGTCGCTGCGGTGGCGAACGGATCGATGTTGCTGGCGCCCTCGTCGCCCGCGAGCATGTACGAAAGGCCGATGAGTTCCGTAGAAAACGGCTTGCGGTTCTGCCAGGCATCGCCCCAGGCGATCCACGTGTCGTCGAAACACATCGGCGCCCGGCCCTTGGTGAATTGCGGCGGAGTCGGCATACACGTGTAGTTGCCGTCGGCTTCCTTCAACATGCTGCCGGACCAGTCCATTACCGACACGTTGGCCTGCAGTGCAGCGTCGGCGGCCGACAGCGCATCCTCCAGTGGGGTCTCGGCGGCGGTGGCGTCGGGTATCTTGACGGGCACCATGACGTGCTCGTAGTCGGTGCCGTGCCACATGATGTACGGTCCTCCCGATGACGGGTCGGTCGGGATCCCGGCCAGAAGGTCGTGACTGGGCGCGATGATCATCAGGTGCGGGCCCTCGACGATCCACTCGTTGTCCTCCGTCGGCCCGGTCGCGTACGGGTCCACGTTGCTCGCACCGCCGTCTCCCGCGAGCATGTAAGCGATGCCGATTTTATCCGTGGAAAACGGTTTCCGCTCCTGCCACGCATCGGCCCATTCCATCCACACATCGTCGAGGCACATGGGTGACGCTACGCGCCTGGCGGCGAAGTCGGGAGGCGTCGGCATACACGTGTAACCGTTGTCACCGTCTTGCAGCACGTTGCCCGCCCAGTCGACGACCCGGGAGGCCGCCGCATGCGACCGATACGTAGCCGCCAGTGCATCGGCCAGGACGGCCGATTCGTCGGTCGATGCCGGCGCGCCAGCCGCGGGGCCCGCGGGCGGCGCCGACTCGCGGCCGCAGCCCCAGATCGCCACCAGCAGAAACGCAATACACAGGAAATTCTTCGTGGATGAGTGCATGTCGATCCCTCCTAGAGGCTGCAATCGCGGGAGTCGCGAACCCTGATTTTCCCGGTCACTTCCGCGTTGCAGAACGGCGGCGCGCCATCGCGTCGGATGTCCTAAAACTAGCAGAGGCCCGGCGTTTAGCAAGCCCGAAACAGGGTGCCGTCAATCGCTTTGCGCCAGCACAACCATATTCGGAACGGCTGGCCCGAATCGCCGCTCATTCGTGGCAGAGGGATTCGATCGCAAACGTTTTACAGCTTCGCGCGCACGCGGGCACCGGTGATCGGGCGGCGCCGGCTCTCGCGCCAGATCATGATGAAATTCGAGGCGATGACGATGCCGGCGCCCGCAAGCACCGCCGGCAGCGGCCAGTCATCCCAGATCATCCACCCGAACAGCGTGGCCCAGACGATGCCGCTGTAATTGAATACCGTCACGATGGCGGCCGGCGCATTGCTGAATGCCGTGGACAGCAGCCACTGTGCGGCCGCGCCCGACAGGCCGACACCCAGCAGCAGCGGGATCTCGGCGATCGCGGGTCGGACCGCGACGAACGGCAACGGCAGCGCCATGACGAGGGTGCCGATGACGAAGAAGTAAAAGCTCACCGTCTCCGGGCTCTCGTAACGGCCGAGGTAACGCAGCACCACCTGCAGGATCGCTTGCATCAGCGCCGCGCTCAGGGCCACCATGATGCCGAGCAGGTAAATGTCCCCGGTCGGGCGCGTCATGATGACGACGCCCGTAAAGCCGATGGCCACCGCCGCCCAGCGGTAAGGGCCCACCGACTCCCTGAGAAAAACCACGCCCAATATCGGCACGAACAGCGACGCAGTGAACAGCAATGCCGTCGTGTCCGCCATCGGCATGAGCGAATAGGCGGCGAACGTGAGCGCGAGCGTGATCGAGCCCAACACGGCGCGAATACCGACGGCTGCAGGCTTGCTTCGAATCACGAGAATGTCGCGATGCCCGAGCGCGAATACGATGAACAGAAACGGCACGCTCGCGATCAGGTTGCGGTAGAACGCAATTTCGACAACCGAGTGATTCACGCTCAGGAGCTTGGCGAACACGTTCATGATCGTGAACATGAAGAAGGCGCCGACTGCAGCACTCATGCCCAGCACGACGCGCTCCGGACGGGCTTGTGCGGTTTTCTCCGGCGGCATTCGACTTTGCGGCAAGCGTGATTGTGCGTTCGGCAGATGCCGCGGCCGGTTAGCGCTGCCTCAGCCGGGCGTCAGCTTGAGCAGCCGGCCGCCGCTCTGGTCTTCGAGCAACCAGATCGCGCCGTCAGGACCTTGTGCGACCGCCCTGATCCGCCGTCCCATGGGGAATCGCTCCGCCTCGCGGGCGTCGTCGCCGTCGATTTCGACGCGAATCAGCGCCGCGGCCGACAGCCCGGGGATGAAGCCGTTACCGTGCCACTCGGGAAACAGGTTTCCCGTATAGAACATCAGGCCGGCCGGCGATATCACCGGCGTCCACCAGATTTTCGGGGCCGCGAATTCCGGGCGCGTGTCATGGTCCGGAATGTCCCTGCCGTTGTAATGCCTGCCGTTCGAGACGATCGGGTAGCCGTAGTTCGCGCCGCGCACCACGAGATTGAGTTCGTCGCCGCCGCGCGGTCCCATCTCGTTGTTCCACAGTCGCCCTTGTGCGTCGAAGGCGATGCCGAGCGGATTACGGTGTCCGAGCGAGAAAATCTGCGCCGTCACGCCGCCGCGCCCGGCGAACGGATTGTCCTCCGGCACCGAACCGTCGTCGTTGAGGCGCAGGATCTTGCCGAGGTTGCCGTCCATGTCCTGTGCGGGGTCGAATTTTTGCCGGTCGCCGGAGGAGATGAACAGATGGCCATCGTCTCCGAACAGCAAGCGGTGCCCGTAATGACCGCGGCCGCTGACCTTGGGAAACTGGCGCCATATTACTTCGACAGCGGAGAGCGAGCCGCCCGACGGCGACAGGTCGAGGGTCGCGCTGGCGACCGCGGCGCCGCGCGTAGCGCCGTCCCCGGCTTCGACGTAACTTAAGTAGATGCGGCCGTTATCGGCAAAATCGGGGTGCAAAACGACATCCCCGAGCCCGCCCTGTCCGCCATAATCCACGCTCGGCACGTTCTCGACCGGGAGCGTATCGCCGTCGCTCGTAACGACGAGCAGGCGGCCTTTTTTCTCGGTGACGAGTATCCGGCCGTCCGGCAGAAACGCCATGGCCCAGGGTTCGTCGAAGCTTGCGATCGATTGCACTACGAATGGCAGGTCTTTTGCGCCGCTCGCGCATGCAGCCATGCCAATAAACAGCGCGGCGATCAGCAGACGTGTCATCGCCTCTCCTTATCGATAGTTAATCGGAACCTCAGTCCCGGACTTCGTCGGCGCCCGATAATTCGGGGTCGCGTGCGATTAGCACCTCTATTGCGAATGGGTGTTCGATCGTGTCGCATTAGATCGCGCTATCCGAAACTCGGGCTCAGATCTTACACGCCAACGGCTGAAATATCCGGGCTGGCAGCATTACGGTGCCCGACGAGGAGTTTCGCCACGGCACAAAAAAGCCCCGCCGGGCGGGGCTTTCTGCACACTGTGTCGCGATCAGCTGGCTTTCTTGAGCTGGTAGTAATCCATGAGTATTTTGGCGACCTCGGGCCGCGAGAACTCGGGCGGCGGTGCGATGCCCTGGCCGAGCAATTCCCGCACCTTGGTGCCGGACAGGAATACGTAGTCTTCGGGCGCATGATCCGGAGCCTCGTTCATCATCACGACGCGATTGAGTTTCTTCGAGTAGGCCGTGTGATCGGCCTTGAATATCTCGATGTCCAGCGCGCCTTCCGGTACCTGTTCGTCGAAAATGGTTTGCGCATCGAACGGCCCGTAGTAGTCGCCGACGCCGGCGTGATCGCGGCCGACGATGAGGTGCGTCGCTCCCATGTTTTGCCGGAACACGGCGTGCAGCACAGCTTCCCGGGGACCGGCATATAGCATGTCGAAGCCGTAGCCGTTGACCATGACCGTGTTTTCGGGGAAGTAGACTTCGACCATCTTGCGGATGCAGGCATCGCGCACGTCGGCGGGAATATCGCCTTCCTTGAGTTTCCCGAGCAGCATGTGAATCACGATCCCGTCCGCACCCAGGCGTTCCTTCGCCATGCGGCATAGCTCTTCGTGCGCGAGATGCATGGGATTTCGTGTCTGGAATGCGACCACTTTTTCCCAGCCGCGTGCCGCGATTTCGGCGCGGATCTGTACCGCCGTCTTGAACGTGCCGGGAAAGTCCGTCTCGAAGTAGCTGAGGTTGAGGACCTGCACCGGCCCTGATACGCAATGATTGCCGAGATGCCGGAATACGCCGACACCGGGATGGGCGTCATCCAGGGTACCGAAAACCTGTTTCGCCATCGTGTCGATCTGCTCGTCGCTCACCGTTTCGATGCGTGCAACGTCCATGACGGCAATGACCGGTTCGCCCGCGACGTTCGGGTCGCGCAGCGCGATGCGGCTCGCCCCTTCGATGGCCGCGACGTCTTGCGTGAGGTTCACAACCGGAACCGGCCAGAAAAGTCCGTCGGGCATCCGCATATCTGCCGCGACCGACTGCGCTTCTTCGAGGTTCATGAAACCGTCGAGCGGCGTAAAGTAGCCGCCGCCGAGCATGACGAGGTTTGCGGCCGCAGCGGAATTCAACAGCATGGACGGCAGGCCTTCCGCCTCCGCGAGCAGCTTTCTGTTCAGCGCCTCGTCGGACACGAGCAAAGGCTTCAGGGCATCCGCCCCGTGAGGTTTGATCACGTAACTCTCCTTGAGTGTGCCTAAAAGGCCGCGGCGGCCTTCGTATTCAGCGTGTCGTCCGCCCGCGAGAAGTATTGCCTGCGCATGATGTCGTGTTCCAGCAGATATTCGATGATGGCTTCGACTTCCTCTTCCACCGTCATCTCATCGGTCTTCAGATGAATCTCGGGATTTGCCGGCGGCTCGTAAGGGTCATCGATGCCCGTGAAATTCTTGATCTCACCGGCGCGCGCCTTTTTGTAGAGACCCTTGGGATCGCGAGCCTCGGCCGTGCTCAGCGAGCAATCGACATACACTTCGACGAACTTCAGGTCCGCTTCCTCGTGCAGCTTGCGGACCTCGTCGCGGTCGGACTGGTAGGGGCTGATGAAGCTCGACAGCGAGATCGTTCCGGCATCGCCGAAGAGCTTCGCGACTTCGCCGATGCGGCGGATGTTTTCCCGCCGATCGTCCTCGGAGAAACCGAGATTCTTGTTGATCCCGAGGCGCACGTTGTCGCCGTCGAGTCGATACGACAGCTTGCCCATGCCGAAAAGTGCACGTTCGAGTGCTACGGCGATCGTGCTCTTGCCGCTGCCGGATAAGCCCGTGAACCAGATAGTGGCGCCTCTCTGACGCAGAATTTGCCGTCGATCCTCGCGCGTAACGTCGCCTTCGTGCCAGGTTACGTTGGTTGCTTTTTGTTCAGCCATGCTTGTTTTCCGTTAGTTGATGGTTGATGACGATGGGTTCCCTTCTGTCCTTGGCTGCG
>JBFISV010000050.1:0-11995 GCA_041608415.1 Woeseiaceae bacterium | reverse complement strand
TTGCATCGCCACAAACCTCGAGGAGAAACGCATGCCTGACCAGGCGTTAGCCGACCTAACGGTCCTCGATCTGACCCACCATATTGCCGGCCCCTACTGTACGAAACTATTGGCCACCTACGGTGCCGAGGTGCTCAAGATCGAACGGCCGGGCAGCGGCGACGACACGCGACGATTCGGTCCGCCCTACCTCGGCGGCGATAGCGCCGAGTCAGCGTATTTCCTCTCGGCCAATCGCAACAAGCGGTCAGTCACGGTCGATCTGGGCACCGCAAGGGGCGCCGGACTGATTCGGGCGCTGGCGTCGAGGGCCGACGTGCTGATCGAAAACTTCAAAGTCGGGACGTTGGCGCGTTTCGGGCTCGATTCGGCAAGCTTGCGTGCGGCCGATCCTGCGCTTATCTACTGTTCGATATCCGCATACGGACAGACCGGGTCACGCGCGCGCGAACCGGGATACGACGCCATGATCCAGGCATCGGGCGGGCTCATGAGCCTCACCGGCGCCCCCGACGCCGAGGGTGGCGGCCCGCAGAAAGTTGGCGTCGCAATCGCCGACATCATGGCGGGCATGTATGCGGCAACGGCGATCCTGGCGGCCCTGCATGCGCGCGCGCAAAGCGGCGAAGGGCAGGTCATCGACGTGCCGCTTTACGACAGCCAGGTCGCCTGGCTGGCCAACCAGAACATGAATTACCTGGTCGCTGGTGTCGTACCCGAGCGGCGCGGCACGGCGCATCCCAACATCGTGCCGTACCAGGCGTTTGCGACCGCGGACGGGCATCTCATGCTGACCGTCGGTAACGACAGGCAGTTCCGTTCCTGCGTGACCTGCCTCGGGCTCGCCCCGCTTGCCGACGAACCGGAGTTCTCGAGCAATTCGGCGCGTGTTGCCAATCGAGATGCCCTCGTGGCGACGCTGGCGGAGGCTTTGCGGACCCGGTCGACGTCCCACTGGCTGTCGACACTTACCGGCGCCGGCGTACCTTGCGGCCCGATCAGCGATCTCGAGGCCGTGTTCGAAAGTGATTATGCTCTGGAGAAGGGTCTCGTAAAATATCAGCGGCATCCGCTCGACGACGAGTTGCCGACTGTCGCCAATCCCGTCCGGTTTTCGGACACGCCGGTCGGTTATGAAAAAGCACCGCCCATGCTCGGGCAGCACACCGACGAAGTACTGCGCGAGTGGTTGGGTTATTCTGCCGCTTCCATCGACAGCTTGAGGCAAGCGGGCGCGATCTGAGACAGGTTCGACTTTCCATGCATAAAACCATTCCGAGCAGCCTCTCGCTGCGCGACGTCAAATACGAAATTCGCGGACAACTCGCCAATCGCGCCATCGAGCTCGAGAAGCGCGGCTACGAAATTATTTCGTTGAATATCGGCAATCCCGGACTCTTCGGGTTCCGTACGCCGGAGACGATGCGGCTCGCGATGATCGAGAATCTCAGCCACTCGGAGGCCTATTGCCACCAGAAAGGCATTTTTCCGGCGCGCGAGGCGGTGGTCATGCAACAGCAGGATCGCGGCATCCTCAATGTCAGCGCCGATGAGGTCTTCGTCGGTAACGGCGTCAGTGAACTCATCGACCTCTCGCTGCGAGCGTTGCTGAATCCCGGCGACGAGGTGCTCGTGCCGAGCCCGGATTATCCGCTATGGTCGGCGGCGGTTTCGTTGAACGGCGGCATTCCGAAGTATTACGCCTGTGCCCCGGACAAGGGTTTCGTTCCCGATCCGGAGGAACTGGAGGCGCTGATCGGTCCCAGGACCCGCGCAATCGTCGTCATCAATCCGAACAACCCCACCGGAGCCGTCTACAATCGTGACGTCCTGGCAGGAATAGCCGCAGTCGCGCAAGCGCACGACGTCGTCGTGCTTAGCGATGAGATTTACGATCAAATGGTCTACGACGACGCCGAGTTCGTGCCGATGGCGACGCTCATCGATACCGGGATCTGCGTGACCTATTCAGGTTTATCCAAAATCTACCGGGCCTGCGGGTATCGCGTCGGCTGGTGCGTATTCGGCGGCGACCTGGACCGGGCGCGCGATTACATTCACGGCATGGAGCTGCTTGCGGCGTTGCGGCTGTGCAGCAACGTGCCGGGCCAATGGGCCGTGCAAACGGCGCTGGGCGGATTCCAGAGTATTCGCGATCTGGTCAGTCCGGGCGGGCGCCTTTACCAGTCGCGTCAGACCGTCATCGAGCGGGTCGACAGCAGTCCGTACCTCAGCATGCACGCACCCGCGGGCGCAATGTACGCATTCATCAGGATCGACGAGGCGCTTGCGAAAACGCTCGACGACCAGCAGTTCGCCCTCGAACTGCTCGAGAGCATGCACGTCCTGGTTGCGCCGGGAAGCAGTTTCAACACGCCGTATCGCGATCATTTTCGCATCACTACGCTGCCGGACCCGGAAACGCTGCAGCTTGTCTTCGATCGCATTCACGACCTGTTGGAACAGCATCGCTGAGCCATGTACGACTGGCTGACGGACGCTCTTGCAGACGATTCGTCGCGAGTCATCACGGCGAACCGCCGCCTCGCGCGCACCCTCACGGAGCAGTACACGCGTATGCAGCTCGGAGCCGGGCGCGCGACCTGGCGGCGTCCGGCTATTCATTCCTGGGGAGAATGGCTCGCCGTTCTCGTCGATGCCCTGCGGCATGCCGACGAATTGCCGCTGCGCATCAACGCGCAGCAAAGCCGAGCTTTGTGGGAACACTGTCTGCGTGAGGACATCGACGATCCGTTGCTCAATATCGGCGGTCTCGCAAGGCTGTGTCGCGACACCTGGCTCCGGCTGCATGCGTACCGCGTACCGCTCGCCGATTGCCAGAGACGCGCATCGGGACAGGATCAACGAATATTTGCCCGCGCCGCCGGGCGCTATGCGCGCCGGCTGGCGGCCAGCCAGTGGGTCGATGATGGCCAGCTTCCGGATTGCCTGGCACGTCTCGTGGCGGCGGGCCGGATTGCGGTTGGCGGCAACATCTCACTGGCGGGCTTCGATCGCATCGCGCCGCAGGCCGCTGCGCTGCTCGATGCCTGCCGCGATGCGGGCGCGTCGGTTACGATCGTCGCTGCCGGCGACCCCGGCGCCGCGACCTTGCGGCGCTACGAAAACGTGGATGCCGAATTGCGTGCGGCAGGCGCCTGGGCGCGTCGCCAACTCGACCGTGACCCGAATCTCGAGATTGCGGTCGTCGTCAGCAATCTCGAACAGGACAGCGAGCGAAGCGCGCGATTACTGCGCGAGGGACTGACCCCCGGCTGGCAATACGGCGGCGATAGTTGCGGATCCGCCGTCAACGTCTCCTACGGCCGTCGGCTTGCGGATTACCCGGCCATCCACGTCGCCTTGCTGGCGTTGCGTTGGCTGCATCGTGATTTGCGCGGCGCCGAGGTCGGGGAATTACTGCGCTCGCGGTTCCTCGGGGCCGCCGCCGCGTTCGGCCGCAGTCGCCTCGAAATGCAACTGCGCGCTTGGCCCGATCGCCGCTGGTCGCGCGGGCTGCTGCTGCGGGCGCTGGCCGGGCGCGAGGCACACGCGGATGCGGAGGACTGGCTGCGCCGCGTGGCACGCGCCGGTGACATCCTCGACGCAGGGCCGCCGGAACGGCGTCCGGCGGAGTGGGCGAAATGCTGCAACGACATCCTCGGGGCGCTGAACTGGCCCGGCGACGGCCCCCTGACGAGCGCCGATTTTCAGCTCATCAATCGCTGGGGCGACCTGCTGAACGACTTCGCGCGCCTCGAACTCGTGAGTCCGATCCTGCGCGGCCCGGAAGCCGTGCTACGCCTCGCCCAGATGGCCGGTGAGACCCTGTTCCAGGCGGAAGCGGAGAGCGCTGTCGTCAACGTGCTGGGCCCGCTCGAGGCCGCGGGCCTCGAGTTCGATCGATTGTGGGTAACCGGGCTTGCGGCGAACGACTGGCCGCCGGCGGGTCGCCCGCTCGTGTTGCTGTCGCGCGACCTGCAGCGCGAGCACGGCATGCCCGACGCCGAGCCGGCCGATACGGCCGATTTTGCGCGCCGCGTCCTGCAGCGCCTCAGGCGCAGCGGCTCCGAGGTGGTCTTCAGCTATCCGGCGATGATCGGTGATGCCGAGCAATTGCCGACGGCCTTCCTCGCCGATCTGCCGGTCGCCGACGGGAACGGCGACCCGGGCTGGCATGCAAATTCGCTGGCAGGCTCGCCGGCGCTCGTCGAAAAGCGCGACAGGGTGCCGCCGGTCGGCAAAGAGGAAGCCGTCGGAGGCGGTGCGGCGACGATCGATTACCAAATCAGGGACCCGTTTTCGGCATTCGCGTTCGGGCGCCTGGGCATTCGCCGGATGCAGGAATTTCGGCCGGGCATTGCGGCGAACATCCGCGGCAGCCTCATCCATGACGCGCTGAACCGGCTGTACGACGGTAATCCTGCGCACAGCGAAATCGCCGCCTGGTCCGAGCGCGACATCGAGCAGCGCATCGAGCGCGCCGTGTCGCGGGCATATACTCGCCATGAACGTTTTGCAGATTCCGTCCTGAGACAGCTTCTCGAGCTCGAAAAACGGCGCAGCCGGCTGCTGCTCGAGTCCGTGGTAGCCGTCGATCGGAGCCGCGATGGATTCTCGATCGAGGGTGTCGAACGACCGGCTGAATTTGCGACCGACCTGATCAGGCTCGCAATTCGCTGTGATCGCGTCGATCGCCAGCTCGGCCGGCTCGTTGTTTTCGACTACAAGACCGGGCAGCCGCGCAGGTTTCTGACGGGCGGTGAGCCGAGCGACATGCAACTCGTCGTCTACGCTTCGGCGATGGCCGAGCCCGTCGCCGGCCTCGGCCTGTTCCACGTCGACAGCCGCGACGTTTCGATCGATGGCGTCGGCCCGGCGTTGACGCGGATCGACGAATGGGACCGGGCGCTCGAAGGCTGGCAAAAAACGATTCGCGACGCCGCTCGCAAAATTGCGGCTGGCGACGTCCGCCTCAATGTCAGGCAGAACAGCCGGGATGCGCGGCCACTCGACCTTCTGAGTCGCTTCGCGGAACTGCGGCGTGAATCCTGAGGCTTTGTTGCAGGCCGATCGGACGGCGCGCGCCGAAGCGCTCGACGTGGGGCGTTCATTCATCGTACAGGCGCCCGCCGGTTCCGGGAAAACGGAGCTGTTGATTCAGCGCTACCTGCGTTTGCTCGCTGTGGTCGAGGAGCCGGAAGAGATACTCGCGATTACTTTCACGCGCAAGGCGGCCGCGGAAATGCGCCTGCGAATTCTCGAAGCGCTGCAATGCGCACAGCGCGCTGAAACGCCGCCGGAGCCGCACCGGCGCCTGACGGCGGATGCCGCCGCTGCCGCGCTCGATCGTGATGCCGAACTCGGCTGGCAGCTGATCACGAACTCGGGACGGATGCGGATTCAGACGATCGATGCGCTGAACGCGTCTCTGGCCCGCATGCAACCGCTGACCCAGGGAAGTGCTTCGAGCACCAATGCCGTCGCCGATGACAGCACGTTGAACGCGCTGTATGCCGAGGCGGCGGCCGCTACCTTCGACTGGCTCGGCGACGGCGGCAGCGACGATGCCGCCATCGCCGAGGTACTGCTGCACGTCGACAACAACACGGGCCGCTACGTCGACTACTTGTCGCGCATGCTGAAGACACGGGACCAGTGGTTGCCGTTCGTCAGCACGGGCATCACGAGCGAGGCAGGCGCACAGGCTTTGCGGGCACGGTTTGAACTCAGCTTGCAGCGCGTCGTCGCCGACCGGCTGCGACGGCTTTTCCGCAGCGCGCCCGGCGCCGCGGCGGCCGAAATTCCCGCACTGGGCGCCTATGCCGCCGCCAATCTCGTCGCCGACGACAAGTCGCACGACCCGATATGCGCCATCGGCGATTTGGCGCGCCTGCCCGGAGATGCGTCGCTCGGATCGCCAGCCGCGATCGCCGCCGCGGCGCGGCAATGGCTCGGCGTTGCCGAGCTGCTGCTGACAAAAGCCGGCAGCGTGCGCAAGCAGGTCAACAGGAACCAGGGCTTCCCACCCCGTGACGCGGGCCAGAAGCAGGCAATGACCGAGCTGCTGGGGAACTGCTCCGACGAATTCGAATTCGCGGCCCGCCTGCACGACGTGCGCGCGCTGCCGCCGCTTTCCTACACGGACGAGCAGTGGTCGGTATTGCGGGCATTGTTCCGGGTACTGGGCGTGGCCGTGGCCGAGTTCATACGGCTGTGCCGGTCACGTGGCGTGACCGATCACATCGAGATTGCAATGAGTGCCGCAAAGGCTCTGGGCTCGGCCGAGGAGCCGGGCGACCTCGCTTTGCTGCTCGACTACCAGATTCGTCACATCCTTGTCGACGAAATGCAGGACACCTCGACGGCGCAGTACCGGATGCTGGAAACGCTGACCGCGGGCTGGCAGGCTGGGGATGGCAGAACGCTGTTTTGTGTCGGCGATCCGATGCAATCGATCTACCGATTTCGAAACGCGGAGGTGGCGCAGTTCCTGCTGGCGCGGGAGAAAGGCATCGCTGCACTGCAGCTCGAGCCGCTGCTGCTGCGACGTAATTTCCGCTCGGGCGAGCGCCTGGTCGACTGGTACAACGCGGTTTTTCAGGATGTTCTGCCGCGCGCCGACGATCCGATCGAGGGCGCGGTCGCCTATGCACCGTCAATCGCGGTCCGCGAGCGTGCGGGTAGCGGCGAGTATCACGTCTATCCGCTGTTCGGCGGCAGCGTGGCGGCAGAGGCGGACACGGGCCGGGACGTCGTGCGACGAATTCAGTCACAGCATGAGCGGGATTCGATCGCGGTGCTGGTGCGGGGCCGCACGCAGTTGCCGCAGCTGCTGGCGAGGCTGCGCGGGGCCGGCATTGCGTATCGCGCCGTCGATATCGACCGTCTTGCGGATTTGCCGGAGATCATCGACATACTTGCGTTGACGCGCGCGTTTGCACATTACGGCGACCGCGTTGCCTGGCTCGCCCTGCTGCGTTCGCCGTGGGTCGGGCTTGACTGGTCCGACCTGCATCGCCTCGTGAGCGGCGCGCCGCGCGCGGCCGTGCTCGAACTTCTCCAGGACGAAAACCGGCGCGTGCGGCTTTCGGATTTCGGCGCCGCCGCGGTCGAACGCTTCCTTGAATCGCTGCAAGCCTTGCTCGTTGCCGACCGGTCCGGCGCTCTGCATCGTCGCGTCGAGCGTGCCTGGTTCGCGCTCGGCGGGCCCGCGCTCGCGCAGGACGACAACGCCGTGGCCAACGTCTATCACTTCCTGGATGCTCTGGCCAGGCTCGAGGCCGGAGGCTCGATTGCGGATATCGCGGAGCTGGCGAGGCAGCTCGACGAAATACACGTGTCGAGCAGTAAAGAGGCACAGGTGCAGATCATGACCATGCACAAAGCCAAGGGCCTGCAATTCGATCACGTCATACTGTACGGGCTGGGCCGCGCTTCGGGCAGCAGCCGCAAATCGGTGTTGAGCTGGTTCGATATTCCCGACGAGCATGGCAACGAGGACAAGATCATCAGCCCGGTGGGTCGCGAGGACGAACTCGAGAACGACCCGCTGCACCAATTCATCGAGCGCACCAAGAGCGCCAAGGACGCGCATGAGAATGCGCGCCTGTTGTACGTAGCGTGTACCCGCGCGCGCAAATC
The DNA here is from genome assembly GCA_041608415.1 of Woeseiaceae bacterium. Lineage (GTDB taxonomy): Bacteria > Pseudomonadota > Gammaproteobacteria > Steroidobacterales > Woeseiaceae > UBA1847. The sequence goes on along the minus strand of JBFISV010000050.1, from coordinate 4,351 downwards.
GCTGCACCTGCTCGGCAACGTGGGCCTGTCGCCGGACGCGAGTACCTACAGGCCGCCGCACTCGGGGAGCCTGCTGAAACTGCTTTGGCCGGCACTCGAACCACACTACGCGGAGGCTTTCGAATCCGCCGGGTCTAGCGGCGGTGACGACGAAGACGAGGTGTTCGTCGCGCCACCCCTGCGGCGATTTGCATCGCCGTGGCGATTGCCGCCCGTTGCAGACCTTGCGCGTCCGGCTCGGCGGCCGTCAGCGGCCGGCGACGCCCATCCCGTGGACTACGACTGGGTCGGTTTCGACGCTCGTCTCGCCGGAACCCTGGTGCATCGTTGGCTGCAACTCGCCGCCGAGGGCAGGATTATTCTGACGCGCGAGTCGATCGGGAATTCGCGGCCCCGGTCGATGCGCTGGCTCAGCGAACTGGGGGCCAGCGACGTGCACCTCGAGTCAATTTGCGAGCGCGTCGAAGCTGCGCTGCGCCGTACCATCGATGACGACAAGGGCCGCTGGCTGCTTGCGGGCAAAGGCGCCGCCGAGCTTGCGCTGACCGGCGAAATTGCCGGCAGGATTGAAACGATCTCGATCGACAGGCTGCTCATTGACGACGATGGCACGCACTGGATCGTCGACTACAAGACGAGCTCCCACGAGGGTGGTGGCCTAGACGAATTCCTGCAGGCCGAAAGCGACCGCTATCGGGAACAGCTCCGCAAGTATGCGGAGATGTATCGCGGCTACTCGGGCGAAATGGCGCGCTGCGCGCTGTACTTTCCGTTGCTGCAGCGATTCGTCGAGGTGCCGGTTTGACTACAGCGACCCTTCCAGCCGCAGCTCGTGCTGGCCGCGCTCGTCGGCCGAACCCAGCAAGCGCATTTGTCGCCGGATGGCACGAGGCGTCTCGGGCTTGGGGGCGAGCTTGCCGAGGAAGCGGTAACTGCGATCCTCGCTGAGGGCGAAGCTTCCGGCGAGATCGACGCTGGCATCGGTATCCTCGACGCTGGCGGCCACCCCCTCGTCCGCGGTAAAAAACGTCGCCTTGAAGCCGCCAATGGGCGCCGTCGAGACGAGCGGCAGCAGCAGCGACGACACCTCGACGGTGCCGTCCGCGGCGACCGGCAGTCCGTCGGCGAGCTGCAATCGATCGAACGCGGCGTTCAGCGTGCCGCCGATTCCCTTCACGCCGGTCGCCTGCTCGAGCGCCGCCAACGGTATCGACGCCCGCAAGTCGCGTACGTGCACGGAGCCGCCGAGTCCGACCGCGACCTCGGCGTCGACGAATCCGGCGACCGGCCGCGATTCGATCGCGAATGCGAGCTTTCCGGTCAGCAGGCGAATCAACCTCGCGCGCCAGCCGGTGTCGGCCAGGTAGACGCCCGCAACGTTGGCCGCCTGCGCACGCCCGCGCCAAATCGAACCCTCGATGCCGCTGAGGACCAATTCGGCCGGCGCGAACCATCGATAGGCGATCCGAGCCGGGAACAGGCTGATGAGCCCGACCGCAAAAGTCAGGACGGCAACGATGACCGCGCGTCGGGATGCGGGCATCAAGGGGAACGTTCGAGCGTCAGCGACGCGTTGATCCGGCCGGGGCCGGCGCGGCTCGCCAGTGAGAGGCTGCCGGCCTGGACTTCCATGGCGTACTTGGTGTTGAGATCGCCGAGCCAGACGACGAGCTGGTCGAACGCGACGTTCTCAAACTCGACACGCACGCCATTCGGCGTCGGCTGTTGTCTTTGTACGGTGTTGTTCAGACCCTGCTCGCGCAGCGTCTGATCGACGATCACCACGGGCGAATCATTCGACGTGACGCGTTTCTTGCGCTGCTTGTTGTTCGTCGCCTGCATGCCGGCGCCGAGCGCGCGCAGCTCGGTGAGCGAACGCTGCCAGTCGGCGACGCTCGCGCGCATGCTCTTGTGACCGTTATCCAGCGGCAGCCAGATGAGCCCCCAAAACACGATGAGTGCGACAGCGAGCGCGCCGATGCCGACGAACAACTGCTCGCGCGGCTCAAGATTTTCGAACCACGACCTCATGCGCCGACCTCGCGTATCTGGATGCGGCTATTGACCTGTTCGCCGACCCTGTCGGCCGACTGCATGGAAGCGGAGAACTGGCCGGACGTACCGACCGCCTGGACTATCTTGTCGAGCGTCGGGATGTCGGGTGCCGTCAGTCGCACGTCGACCACGCCGGCGCGGTACGAAATTGCCTCGATTCGAACGGCCGTGTTTCCTGCCACCGCCTGCGCAAGCTGTTTCAGGGACGGCAGGAAAACCTGCGGACCGTCCGCGGACGTTCCCTGCATGCGGCGCAGCGAACTCACGGTTCCCACGGGGTCGACAATCTCTCGCGTGTCGTTGGGCCTGATGCGCCGGTACTCCTCCGCGAACTGTGCCTTGAGAGCCTGTTGCTCGCCGCTGAGGCGATAGTAATCGGCGGCTTTGCCGACGATGCCGACGAGTCCGAAAACGAGCAGCAACAGGGCCGCGTAGCGCCACGGCCGGAAGAGTCCGCCGAATTCGGTCTTGGGGCCGAAGCGGCCCTGCAGCAGATTGATGCCGGCGCCGCTCGCGACCGTCACGGCGAGCCGCGGCAACATGCCGTCCGGCAACAGGTTGAGGTCGACACTCGACAACTCATGTCGCAACAATGCCCAGTCGGTTTCGTATTTTTCGGCAAGGGAGGGCTCGCAATACACGAGCAGATGGCGCGAGGCATCGCCATCGTCCTCGCCCTCGTCGAGCACGCCCGTGGCCGCGATGGCCTCGCTCGGACTGACGCCCGCAAGGACGAACTCGGTCCTGCCACCGTCGTTGAACATCACCTGGCCGCCGCTCACCAGCATGGACAGCGTATTCGGCACCCTCGCGAGGCCGTGGTTCTCCGGGACGAGACGCGCCGCCTCGATGCCGGCCTCCTCGAGCCGTGCGATCCAGCCCGCGAGCTTTTGCCGGCTGACCACGGCAACCGGAATCGAGCCGTCCGCCTGACGCGCGCCTGCCGCGAAGTGCAGATTCTCGATGTCGTCGGCAACCTGGTCTTCCAGCGCGAAGGGCAGGGCGGCCAGTAGGCGCGCGCCCTTGGCGGGGATGTCCGCCGATACGGTCAGAATATCGCTCGCGGGCACGAGGACGATGACGGCACGCTCGCGCACGGCGAGTGCCGCTTCGGACAACGCGCCGCTCGCGGGCTCGCCGTGGCGGTTTCCATGCTCGTCGGCCACGATCCAGCGGACGGGATCGCTCGCCGTATCGCCCATGTGAATGACCAAGAATTCTGCCATTGTCCGTATGTGTCCTCAGGTCGTGCCGAAGCTGCGCAGTATCGGCACCGTCGAGCCGTCCTGGACGCTACGATACAGCACGCTGTAGTAGGTGACCTGCACCGTAGCAATCTGGACGACGACCTTCAATTGAAAAAAGCTGCTCGTCTCGTCCAGGTACCGGTCGATTATGTCCGCGGTGACGAACGACGCGAGGTCGTTCTCGAAGTCCGCGAATCCGCCGTCCTCCCGATCCGCGATAAGGCGCTCGGCGTCGGCTTCGGTGATGTTTTCGTCGAGCGACTGCAGCACGGCCGCCGTTGCCGTATTGACGTTGATTTTTGTCGGTTGGCCGCCGACCGCTACGGGCAACGCGGCGATGTGCGGCGCCAGGACGTCGAAGCTTTGCTTGTCCATGCCGTCGAGCGCCATCAATTCGGCGACGTTGACCAGCTGCTGATTCGCGGCGAGATACGGCGGACTCTTGCTCGTGTAGATCGGGTCCTCGGCGCCGTCGGGTATGCTGCTGTCCCGATCCGCGTCCAGCCAATCGGCCGCGAGGCCCGCGAAACGCGGGTCCAGGTCCAGGATCAGCAACAGGCGTTGAAACTGCTCGAAAGCGAGTTCATCGATGGCGCCATTCCCGTCGACGAGATTGTTGATGTTGAACCTGCCCTGCAGGTCCTCGACGTCGCCCTGGATGGCACCCTGCACCGTATCGCTCTCGATCGGCAGGATCGGAAACTCGGCCGCCCAGATCTCGTCGAGATGGTCATTGGTCGAATCGTTGAGATCGTCGCGCAACAGACTGCGAACCCAGTCCTCGGCGCCGTAGGCTGCCTGGACGCCTTCATCGTGATACAGGAGCGTCATTGTGCGGCGCACGTCCAGCCCGTTGTCCCAGGTCAGGCTCGCGGCAAGGATGCCGAGCAGCGCCATGATCAGCATCGCCGTGATCAGCGCCACACCGCACTGTCGTCGCGACGCATTCAAGGCACGACCTCGAAGAATCGGCGAATCTCACCCTCGTCGACCAGCGTCAGGACGACCTCCACGACCTGGGGTCGCAGCCGCAGGGCCGTGCCGCCGGC
>JBFISV010000049.1:0-12017 GCA_041608415.1 Woeseiaceae bacterium | reverse complement strand
GGCAGGTATGCTCTCAGCAATGAACAAACCGGACATCCTGATCGTCGGCGCCGGCATCAACGGGCTCGTCGCGGCCAACTACCTGCAGCGCGCGGGGTGCCGCGTCACGATGATCGAGCGTGCGGCGCGCGTCGGCGGCGCGTGCGTCTCGGAAATCGCGAACGTCGACGGTGTGCACTCACACTACGCGCTCGGCGCCTCGGTTCTCGGCCTCATGCAGGATTTCGTGTTCACAGACACCGGGCTTGCGAAACGGCTGCAGACGTTCGTCCCCGAGCATCCGAAATTCGTATTCTTTCCCGGCGACAGTGAACCTGCCTGGATCTATCGCGACCCGAAGCAACTCGATCGCGAACTCGCGGACAAGTGGGGCGAGAGCGGCGCCGTCGACGCGTTCCGTAACGACGAGGGGAAGGTCGTCGAGTTCCTCAGGCAGGGCTACGTCGACGCAAGGCCGCCTGCGCTCGCCGATGCAAAGCGCGTGCTCGGCGAAACGCTGACGCAACTGTGGATATCCGGAACCGCGAGAGACCTGATCGATCACTACCTGACCAGCGAGCGCAGCAAGATGTACATGGCGATGACCGTGACCGAGAGCGGGCCGGTCTCGCTCGACGATCCGTACTCGGCGTTCACGCTGCCGCTCATGGATTCGGGCTCCGTCTTCGGCGGCTACTACGGCTTCGTCAAGGGCGGCATCTGGCGCATCACCGGGGAACTCGGCCGGATCAATGCCGAGCTCGGTGTCGTAACGCACTTATCGAGCAGGCTCGTGAACGTCGATGCAGCGAAAGGGACCGCAACGTACGAACAGGCCGGCGGCGAGCGCCAGCTCGACTTCGACTACCTCGTCATGGGTACCGATCCGCTGACGGCGACGCGCCTTCTCGGCAGCCCCGAACAGATTGCTAAAACCGAAGCGCAGCGATTCCGCGGCAGCAGCGGCAAGCTCAATCTCATGTTCAGGCGGCCCGTGCGGTGGAAATACGGCTCGTATGCGCCCGACTCTGACGCCGCCTTCCGCTTCATCTTCTCGGTCTCGAGCGTCGACGAGTACGAGGATGCCACGCTCAAGGTCCTCGACACGAACGTCGATTACGCCCCGGGCTACATGCAAATCTACTGCGAAGGCGCCGCTATGCGGCACTTGAAACACGACGAGCCATTCGATCGCCTCGCGGTATTCTTCAAGAACCTGTCGCTGGGCCAGACAGGCGCCGATCTGGACAGCGTCGAAAGACAGGTCAGGGAGAAGCTGTTCGAGTACGTCGCGAACCCCGAAGACTGTGCCTGGACGCGCCTTTTGACGCCGCGGGATTTGCAGCAGCTTTTTCATTTCCCGGGCGGCAATCTCGATCACACGATGCTGACGGGCGGCCAGACGTTTTTCGATCGCAATTATGCCGACGATCCCGCGACGAGCTTCTACCGTTTCGGCAGCCTCGAAAACGTCTACCTGTGCGGCTCGGGCACCTATCCGTGCGGGTCCGTCGCCGGCACTCCGGGATACATGTGCAGCCGGCAATTACTGCGGCATGCGCGGCTCGCCAACGCCGAACCTTGAACGGCCGCGGCGTCTATTGCGCCTATAGACGGTGCCTTATCCCCGACCAGGCCGCCGGAGACGTCACGCCGGTCAGGCGGCGGCCGGCAAATGCCCGGCCTTGAGGTACAGCAGCGCACCCTCGTCGCGCGTGAACGCGTTGTGGCGGCTCCGGTCCGGATAACGGACCCAGGTGCCGGCCGGGTAGTCGCCGTACTCGTCGGAGAAACACCCTTCGATGACGAAGACTTCCTCGCCGCCGTGATGCGTGTGTTCCTCGAACGGCGTATCCGGCGCCCAGCGGATCAGGAAAACCTGTTCATTACCGAAGCGGTGCAAGCGCAGCGCGGCGAAACCCGGTGCGAATTGCAGCGGCCAGTCCGTGTCGCGCGTATCGACGACGACCGGCGTGTCGTCGTCCGCGTCGAACTGGTGCAGCTTGACGAAGATCGTGCAACCCTGTTCGCCGACCCGCGGGGAGTGCCGCGTACCGATGGGATTGCGGACATACGTGCCGGCCGGGTAGCTCTGGTGTTCGTCGCCGAATTCCCCCTCGAGGACGAAAAACTCCTCGCCGCCGCCGTGGACGTGGGGCGGGAACGTACTGTTGGGCGCATAGCGCACGAGCGAGGTGGCGCGCGCCACTTCGTCGCCGATGCGGTCGAGCATCATGCGCTCGACGCCCGCCGTGGGCGAGTCCACCCAGCGGTAATCCGCAGGCCGGATGACGACTCTCTGCGAAAAATCCGAGTTTATGCGCACGCTGCGATCATCGCAGCCGAACGACGCTCCGTTTCGGCTGCGCGCCGGCCCGCCCCGCACCCGGTGCAGGGAGTCATGAAATCCGCATGCCGTCGAGGCTTACGCCGGAGCCGGCCAGGCGAAATCGGGCCGCAGCCCGTCGTAGACAGGCCGGCCATCGTCCGGGGCCGGGGCGCCGGCCGCGGGATCGTAGAACGCGTGGTACGTGGCCGGCAGGCTCTCGGGATCGTATCCCATGAGGTTCGGAACGATTACGCGGATACGCTGCTGCTTGTCGTCGAGCATGATGGGCGTGCCACAGGTCTCGCATACGCAAAGTTCGAGCGGGCCGTCGGGGTTTTCACTGTTGAACGGCTGCCGTTTCAGAGCTTGCGGGTTGTCGACCTCGAGGTCGCCGTGATTGAAGAACACCACATGGGTGCTGTCCTGACCGGTCACTCGCTTGCAGACGGAGCAGTGACAGGTGTGGTTGTCGATCGGGTCGCTATCGGAATGGGTGTGCACGTGGTCGCAGCCGCCGGCGTATTTTTTTGACATTGCTCTCTACCCCTTTTGGTTGGAACGAACGCCATCGACACTCGAATATCGATGACAATAAAACACTGACTCCCCCAATTATAGCAGCGGCCCCGGCGACTGCGTGCGGCCTCTCGGAATGCTCGATCCGCGAGTCTGCTAACATCGGGAGCGCCGCAGACGCGGGCATCGCCGACTTGGGCCGGACATCGGACCGGGCGCGCAGCGAGGGGAATTACCTATTGGCGTGATCAGCCGCGCGCCGCATCATGAGACGACGATGCAGTACTTCACGCTTCTGTTATTCGGCTGCCTGGTCGGTATGCAGCACGCGCTCGAGGCCGACCACCTGGCCGCGGTTGCGGCGCTCGGCAAGCAACGCGACTCGCGCCGTGCACTTGTCCTGCGGGGCGGCGCGTGGGGGCTCGGGCACACCGTTACCCTGCTCAGCATCTGTTCGGTACTGTGGCTGTTCGGCGAGACCATTTCGCCGCGCATGGCGGCGCTCCTGGAGCTCGTTGTCGGTGTCATGGTCGTACTGCTCGGCGCCAACGTGCTTTTGAGGATGCGCCGGCAACGATTGCACGTGCACGTTCACCGCCACGCAACGGGCACCCGGCACCTGCACGTGCATGCGCACGCCGGAGAATCGGTATCACACGACGAGAGCGACCACGAGCACCTGCACGCGTCCCGGGGGCTTGCGCGCGCGCTGCTCGTGGGAATGGTGCACGGCTCCGCAGGATCGGCGGGATTACTCGTGCTGGCCGCTGCGGCAGGATCGGTCACGGAGGCCCTCGGCTACGTGGCCGCATTCGGTGCGGGATCGATCGTCGGCATGGCGGCGCTCTCGTTCGTCGCATCCTACCCGCTGCGCTGGATAGAGCGCGGCGCCAACTGGGTCAGTACGGCGGCGTTCGCGAGCATCGGCTGCGCGGCAATTGTCATCGGCGGCCACCTGGTGGGGCAGGGCCTGGGCGCGCTTTGAGCGCGTTTTAGATTTGCCCGGTAGCCGTGACGTCAGCGCGCTCGCGCGCGCCTCAAGCCCGTCAGCAGGGCATCGAGCAGGTCCAGCGGGATACTGAAGCGGATTCTCCGCATGAGCGCAGCGCGGATGCGGCGTTTCGAAGCCGCGTGTGCGCGCAAGTCCAGCTTCGCGAACGCGTCCGCGCGGGCCTCGGCGCGGGCCATGAGATCGCCGGAGTCGACGAGCTCGTCGAAGAAGCCCGAGCGTTGCGCCGTGTCGACGTCGAAGTACTGCGACAGCGTCACCGCGCGCTGAAAGGCGGCCGGGTCGAGCCGATGGCGCAACACGGCGGCGGCGACACGCGGCATGGTCAGGCCGAGTGCGACTTCGTTGGCGGCGATCCTGAAGTCGCCGCGAGTGCCGATCACGTGGTCGGCCGACAACATCAGGAACACGCCCATCGCGAGTGCATGGCCGTTGCAGGCGGCAATCACGGGATAAGGATAGCCCATGACGCGCGCGGTCAGGGCGTAACCCAGGCGCAGCATGCCGAGCGCATCGATACCGCCTTTTTTCATCACGTTGAGATCGAAGCCCGCCGAAAACACGTCCTCCCGGCCCGTGATGATCACGAGTGCGCGATCGGCCTCGGCGCGGTCCAACGCCGCGTAAATCCCGCGCAGTACCTGCGGCGACAACGCGTTGCGCTTGCCGTCGTCGATGCGGATGGTCGCAATCTGTCCCTGTAGCGAGTACTGGACGGACTCGATCAAGACCGGCCTCGGACAGGTGCCGGGTAGCGGACGCCCATCGGAGCGGTCATTTCCCGCGACTGGCGTAATACGCGACGACGCGCGGGTCGGCCTCGACGCGCTTTTGATGTTCGACGAGCCCCGGCGCCAGGCGCTCCACGAGATCGGCCGGGACGTGGTCGAGTTTTCCGGACCGAATCATACGCGTCTGCACGAATGCCTTGAGGTCGGCGACGGTCAGGCTGTCGCCGGCAAAATAGTCGCCGCCGCCGCGCTCGAGCAGTTCACCCAGTCCCCGTATATAGACCGACATCCAGCCGTCGACGAGTTTCTCGCGCGCGAGCCTCAATTCCTCGCCCTCGAGTCCGAAGGTACGCACGAGGTAATGGCTGAGATCCTCGAGCGCGTCCATGACTTCGTCACAGTAAAGTGCCTGCAAATCGTCTTCGGGATACAGGCCCGCCATCTTGCCGATGTAGCGGCTGATCGCGTTCGATTGCGTCACGGCGGCACCGTCGATTTCGAGTACGGGCACCGAGTTGAAACGCGTGCCGCGCCGCATCTCGCCAAACTCGGCGAACGACAGGCGATGGTCTTCGAAGTCGATTCCGGCCGCATGCAGCGCGATGCGGATGGGCTCTCCGCGTCCGCCGTCGAAATCGAAATAGGTAAGCTTGTAGCTCGGCATGGCGTCATCTCCCGTGGTTACAGGCATTTTAGCAGTTGGCGGTGGTAATACCGCTGCAGCGCCGAGCGCAGGAAAAAAATCGAGGCGGAGCGAGTGCGCAACGTGGCGATCCGGTCTGCGCCCACTCGAAGAAAAAGCCGGAATCGGGCGGCCGCCCGGCGCGATCCCGTTCGCGACGTCTCTTCAACCCGCGAGGCGCTCGACTGGGTAGTTTTTCCTCGCCGCACTAGGGTGTTTCACCTCTACCAAATATGGTTCCGAAGGCGGACCATCTGGCCTCGCTGCGAAACCGGCCCTGAGGCCGGCTGACCCGGGGGGGTCGAGCAGCAATTCCTGATCGGCCGACCGATACGTCGGCCAACAGTTGAACACTTAAGGGGAGAGGCCATGAATCCTGTAACCACCCGGCTGCGGCCCGGATCAATCAAGATAGGGCTCGTCACGGGCCTCGCCATTGCATCGATGCTCGGATTGACGGTGTCGAACGCTACCGCACCCGCCGTGCCCGTCACGTCGGCGGCGAAGATCGGCGAACAGGCCATCGTCAAGTTCGACAAGAGCCTGTCCGGGGACGCCGCGGGCATCGACGCCGCGCTCGCCGACCTGTCGAACGCGCTCGGCTTCGAGATCCGGCGCCTGCGCACGCTCGCCGTCGGTGCGGAAGTATTGCGCGTGGCATCGCCGGCCCAGGTCTCTGCGCTGGTCGCGGCGCTCGGTGCGCGTGCCGACGTCGTGTACGCCGAGGCCGATCTCATCATGCAGATTGCGGCGACGCCCAACGACACGCGCTACAACGAACAGTGGCACTATTTCGAATCGACCGGCGGCCTGCGCGCGGACCAGGCGTGGGATACGACGACGGGCAACGGCACCGTCGTCGCCGTCATCGACACGGGCTACCGTCCGCACGTCGACCTCGACAGCAAGATTCTGCCCGGCTACGATTTCATCGGCGACCTTGCCGTTGCCAATGACGGCAACGGCCGCGATAACGACGCGAGCGACCCCGGCGACTGGACGACGGCGGGCGAATGCGGCGTCGGCTCGCCGGCCAGTAACTCGAGCTGGCACGGCACGCACGTCGCCGGCACGATCGGCGCCGAGTCGAACAACGGACAGGGCGTTGCGGGCGTCGCCTGGGGCGCGGACATACTTCCGATTCGTGTGCTCGGCAAATGCGGCGGTTACACCTCCGATATCGCCGACGGCATCGTCTGGTCGGCCGGCGGCAGCGTCAGCGGCGTGCCGGCCAACGGCAACCCGGCCGACGTCTTGAACCTGAGCCTCGGCGGCGGCGGTTCCTGCCCCTCGACCACGCAGTCCGCGATCAACACGGCGCGCTCGCTCGGCGCGACCGTCGTCGTGGCCGCGGGCAATTCGAACGCGAACGCCGGCAACTACACACCTGCGAGTTGCTCGGGCGTGGTCACGGTCGCCTCGACGGACCGCAACGGCGACCGGGCCTATTATTCGAACTACGGCGCCGTCGTGGACGTCGCAGCGCCGGGTGGCGACACGCCGTCGGGCAGCGCCAACGGCGTGCTGTCGACGCTCAATACAGGCACGACGACGCCGGGCAGCGACAGCTACGCGTTCTACCAGGGAACCAGCATGGCGACGCCGCACGTTGCGGGCGCCGCAGCGCTCTTGTACGCGGTGAATCCCACGATCTCGCCCGATACCGTCGAGACGACGCTCAAGAATACGGCACGCGCCTTCCCGGGCACCTGCAGCCAGTGCGGTACCGGCATCGTCGACGCCAACGCGGCCGTGCTCGACGGCGGCAGCGGCGGTGGCGGCGGCGGTCCCACGGAGCTGACCAACGGCACGCCGGAGACCGGCCTCGCGGGCGGCAGTGGCGAGCAATTATTCTTCACGCTCGAAGTCCCGGCGGGACAGGCGAGCCTCGACTTCGACATGAGCGGCGGCAGCGGCGATGCCGATCTCTACGTCAAGTTCGGTTCGGCGCCGACGACGAGCAGCTACGACTGCCGGCCGTACCTGAACGGCAACAACGAGTCGTGCAGCTTCTCGAACCCGGCGGCCGGCACCTGGCACGTGATGATCAACGGCTATACGAGTTTCGCAGGCGTCAGCCTGACGGGCACGTACGCGGGCGGTGGCGGCGGCGGCAGCTGCCCGGCGGGTTACACGGAATACACCGGCACCCTGACCGGCACGGGTGACGACTCGTTCGAGCCCGACGGCACCTATTACTACTCGGGCAGCAGCGGCACGCACGCGGGCATCCTCTCGGGCGAGGGTCCGGACTTCGACCTGTACCTGCGCAAGTGGACCGGCAACCGCTGGAGCAACGTCGCGAGCTCGACGAGCAGCAACTCGGAAGAAAGTATCAGCTATGGCGGCAGCGCCGGCTACTACACTTGGCGCGTGTACTCGTACAGCGGCAGCGGCGACTACAGCCTGTGCCTGAGCACGCCCTGAACCGACGGGGGGCGCGTCGCGCTCTCGTCTGACGACCTCAATCGCGCCTGCCCGGCCATTGCACCCATCGATGCAATGGCCGGGCTACGCGCGCAGAGCCTCGGCGGCGTACGCCACACTTTCCGTACAGGACAGCACGAAGCCGTAGACCAGGACCACCCGGCCGGCGGCGAAATCCTCGCGTACCGTGGCCTGCCACGCCTCATCGGCCCACAGGGCAGCGATATCGGCCGCGTCGTGCAGGGCGAGCCGGCCGGCGGCCGCGCGAAATTGTGCGTCGCCCGTTCGCAACAGTTCCGGACCGAGGACCTCACGGACCGTATCGATCGGAAACGGGCATTTCCCGTCGGCCGTTGACGCCAGCGCGCGACTGCGCGGCACGCTCGCGCCCACGGTAGCCAGCAACGACGATACGAGAACGGACCTGCGCGTAATCATGACCTGACACCCCTCTGCAGCCGGGCGGCGATGGTATCCGCGATACGGATCGCGAGCGCAACGATCGTAAACGTCGGTGTCGCCGTGCCGCCGGTCGGGAACACCGAGCTTCCCGCAACGTACAGATTGGCCTTGCCGTGCACCCGGCAGTCGCGGTCTACCACGCTGTTCTGCGGAGAGTCGCCCATCCTCGTCGTCCCCAGGTGGTGATACGCCCAGAACAGATTCTCGCGCCATGCACCGTCGTCGGACAACAGCTGCGACTGTACTCGTCCGAGACCGAGGCGGCCGAACTCGGCGCCGACCGTCTCCATGCCTGCGCGCATCGATTCGAAGTCATCGTCCTGCACACGCCAGTCGAGCACGGCGCGCGGCATGTCGAGGGCGTCGCGCTCGGTTTCGTGCAAACGCACGCGACTCGCGCTGTTGGGCGATTGCTCGGCCGTTGCCACGAGCTTGTTGTCGGGGCTCGAGCCGAACACGCGATCGGCAGCCAGGATCGACAGGTCGTCGATGTTGACGACGGCATCCTTGAGTCTCGCGAGCACGGTCGCCGCCGAAGACCGATTCCGGATGTCCTCGAGCATCTCGCGCAGCGCGCGTATGCCGTCGACGGACCGTTTGAAGCGCCGAATCTTGACGAGCAGCCCGTGCGTGCGCCGCGCAGCCTTGTGCCCGTCGGCGATTTCGACATGCGGGTAGACCTCGAGACCGTCGGACGTTTCATGTCCCGAGCCATAGACGGTCGTCAGTCGCCGGGACGTCGCGAAGTCCGTGTACACGAGCCCGGCATCCGCGGCATACAGGTGTTCCATGAAATATCGGCCGACCACGCCGTGCGAGTTGCCGAGGCCGTTGGCTTCCACGTCGTTCGACGCGAGCATGATGCGCGGGTTTTCGAGCCCGCCACAGGCCAGCACGTAATGACGTGCATTAGCGAGCAGCCTGCGACCGGTCAATGTCTCCACACGCAGTGAATCGACGGACGTGCCGTCGGGATTGGACTGAATGCGCGTAACGTTGGCATACAGGTAGAGCCTGACGTTCGGAAGCGCCGACAGCTGGTCTCTCGCATACGCGCCGAAGCGCATCGGTTTCAGGATAGCGACGCCGTGGCGGATCGTGTCGCGATTGAAATCGACGAACGGAAGATCCAGCTTGCTGACCCAATCCTCGCCGTCGAGACTCGCCGTGCCGAGGCCGAAAATTTCCTTCGCCCGCGCATAGTAGGGACGCATGTCGGCTTCAGTGATGGGCCAGCCACTGTCCGGCAGCCAGTCTTTGCGCACGAAGTCAGTGTCGCGCAGCGCGCGGACGTAGCCTGTCCAGTGATTGCTCGAGCCACCGAGGACGCGCATGCGCACACCCTCCAGAGCGCCGTATTCCCTGCCCGCCAGCTCACCGCGATAGAGGTCCTGGGTCGCGGGATCCAGCGTCAGCCCGCCGCTTTCGAGCAGCGCCACGTCGGCCCCCGACTCCGCGAGTTCCTTTGCAACCGTGACGCCGGCCGGCCCGGACCCGATGACGCAGACGTCGGCCTCGATGCGCGCTGCTTCCGGCAGTTCCCGGCTATCGATGAGCATCGGTCGTCGTCAACTCATCGTCATCGTGGCCGAGATGTGCGCCAGAACGAAAAGATTCAGAAGGCCGAGAAACGCGAGCACGCCCTTGAGGCCGTGCGCCGCGCCGCCCCGGCGCAGCAGGACGTAGAGCGGCAGGGCGATAATCGCCGCCACGCCGGCTGCGAACGTATAGCGCACGAGGACGACCACGACGATTTCCGCTGCGATGCTCATCTCGCGCATCACGATCGTATAGACCGAGAGCATCAGCAATGGCAGGAGCGCCAGTCCTGTGACCATCGGGGTTCGCGCTTTCATGCCTGCTAACTCGCCTCGTTCAAAAAAGTCGTCGGGGATGAGCGGCGGATCAAGGCCGACACCAATTGAGTTCCCATAGCGTGTAAAAGCTTGGGCACTTATGCGAACAGACAGGTGTGTCACGTAAGCGGTTCACAGTATCGCCAGTGATTTTTCTTAAGGCAAATCTTCCTCCGCGCGTGGTGACGGCGGCACGGCAATCGCCGTTACCTGACAGCGGTCCGCATCGACGCGAGCCGGTGCCTGGTTAAGCAGCTGTCACAAACGATCGACAAGTTTTCGAGAAGCGTACGCCCACGAGGCGTGGGGACGGACGGCGAGCAGGCCAAAAAAACGATGTCGACGTCGAAATCTCGACGCATCGACGGCCGCGGCGAACGCCGGGAGGGTCCGAAGCGCGTTCCCGGAGCGCGGTCCAGGCGGACGCGTCGTCATGGATGCCGCCGCGCCCCGGTCGGGGCTCCGCGCACAGGGGCCGTTGGTCGCAAAGTGTCCTCGGGGGTCACGGAAGCTCCTCGAGTCGCGAATTCTTTAAAAAAACTATTAATAACAGTAAGTTATAGATAATCGAATACCGCATTGCGGCCGATTACCGGCCTGGTTCGCGATTCTCGGGTAAAAGTAAAAAAACGAGAAAAAACAATACGATAGGCGCAAAAACCCCGGGTTTCTTGCTCAGGACACGGCGCGAATCGAGACGATCGTGCGACTGCGCCTCGATTCACGGGGCTGGCACGGGAAACCCGGATGTCCGGTTAAGGCCCTGTTTTATTTAACATAATATCGAAATCACATGCCTACCGGTCCACATTCGACATACACTGGGCGACAAAAGCGAGTGGGCGAATCACGCTCCGACAACAAAGCAATCCAGATCCGCTCGCGCGATCAATAAAGAAGAGCGTGTTGATAATTAGATTGCGAGATGCGCGAAGACGTACCGTTCGGCTAACGCCCTGCCGGTCCGGCTTTCCGCTCGACGCAGCGAGAGGCGAAGATGTTCAGGGCGTGGTCGTGGGCGTGTTGCCCGCAGGTCGATTCCATTCGGCGCAGCCGCACGACGCGCTTACCGCTGTGCGCCGTCGCCCTCCTCTTGTTATTCGGAATCGCGCAACACGCCGCCGCCGTCACGCCGGATCCGCAAATCCGGATGGACAAGCAGGCGACCGAGGCGATCGCCAACGGCGACGGCACGTTCACGACAACATTCACGCTGACAGCGACCAACACCGGTAACGAAACGCTCGTCCGGCTGAAGCTAAAAGATCCGCTGGCCTTTTTCGGCGACGGCAATGTCACGGCCGTCAGCGAGCGTCGGGTGTTAACGGGTCCGTTGACTTTGAATCCGGACTACGACGGCTTCAACGACATTCATTTACTTGCAGGCGTGGATCGTCTCGAGCCGGGCCACGACGTGTCGCTCGCATTCGACGTCACGTTCATCGCCCAGCAGGGCACGAAGCAATGCCCTCTCAAGAATGCGGCAGTCGCCTGGTCGGCTGGCGAGAACACGAACGGCGATGTCGATCATGTTGATACGGCACTCGTGTGCCTGCCGTTGCGGCCGAATATTGAACTCGAGAAGGACGCCAGTGAAGCGGTCGCGAATGCGGACGGCACGTATACGACGACGTTCACGCTGACGGCGACGAATACCGGCAACGAAAGACTCGTCAGGCTGCAGCTCGAAGACGATCTGTCTTTTTTCGGCGCCGGCAACGTCGTGGCGATCAGCGAGCGGCGCGTTCTGGCCGGTTCATTAACACTGAATCCCGGCTACGACGGCCTGAGCGACGTCGGTCTTCTTAATGGGTACGACAATCTCAAGCCCGGCAAGCAGGCGAAGCTCGAGTTCGACGTCACCTTCATGGCCGAGGGCGGTACCGAACAGTGCCCGTTCGTTAACAACGGCATCGCTCGGTCGAAAGGCAAGTACACGCACTTGAGTGTCGATGATACCGATACGGCGCCGGTGTGCCTGCCAGGACCGGCGCTGGCGGTTGAGAAGGCGTTCGGCGCGGTGAGC
>JBFISV010000048.1:0-12237 GCA_041608415.1 Woeseiaceae bacterium | reverse complement strand
GTGAACACGGTTTCGCCGGCATTGCCGGGCTCGCC
The DNA here is from genome assembly GCA_041608415.1 of Woeseiaceae bacterium. GTDB lineage: Bacteria > Pseudomonadota > Gammaproteobacteria > Steroidobacterales > Woeseiaceae > UBA1847. Next base: position 12,202 of record JBFISV010000048.1, on the reverse strand, counting down.
CTGGTAGTCCTCGAACATCGCCGCCGTGCGCCCCTCGACCGTGCCGTCGTCAGGAATCTTCAGGGTGTTGTAGTGATAGCGTGCGCCGCGGATCCTGTTACGCCAGCGATCCGCAACGGCCACCGCGTTCGCTGCGTCTTCTGCCGTCTCGGGTCGATACGAACCGACGATCCGGACGCTCAGCTCGTTCCGGTCTTCGAGCGTGCGGAGCACGTAATCGACGGTATCCTCGTCCGCCAGCGCGCCCGCATCGAAGACCGACGTGACTCCGTAGCCGTTCATCAGGCCCATCACGATGCCGGTGCCGTCGATGATGACGTCGGCGGTGATGACGTCGAGAGCGTCCATGGCCATCTCGGCAGTGCGTTCGAGCAGGTAGCCGGTCGCGTCGCCGTTTGCGTCCCGTTTGTAGTAGCTGTAACCGGGAACCGGGTCTGCCGTATCCCGGGTGATGTTCAGGCGCTCGAGCGCCGCGGTGTTGGCCCATGCCGCATGAAAACCCTCGTCCATGATCAGCACCGGCCTGTCGGGCACCACGGCGTCGATCAGTTGCCGCGTCGGCCCGCGAGGCCCGAAGGTCGTGGCAAGGAAGCCGTAACCGAACAGCACCTCATCGTCCGGATGTTCGCGGGCGTAAGCGTCGATCGCGCGCACCCAGTCATCGACCTCGCCGGAGGTATCGAGTGACAGCGCGGTCGCGTACGCGCCGCCGGCAATCGGGTGGGCGTGCGTGTCGATGAATCCCGGCAGCAGCAAGCGGCCGCCGAGATCGATTGTCGTGGTCGCAGCACCGATATGCGCCTTCGCTGCGGCCGCCGTGCCGACGAACGTGATCGTGTCATGCTGCACGGCCACGGCCTCGGCCCACGGCGCCGAATCGTCGAGCGTATACACCGCGCCGTTCGTGAATACGTAATCGGCCGCGTCGGCCGGCGGCGGGTCCGCCGAACATGCCGCCAATGCGAGTGCCCCGACGGCATGTAGCGCGATGCCCTGTATTGCAGCGAAGTTTTTCGGTCGCATGCGTACCCCGATTTCCAAAGCGCCGCGCCCGGTGCTAGAGGCCCGAGCCGTCCTCCGAGTAGATCACCCAGATTTTCGTATAGCCGTCGGTTTCCCACACGCCGGTCCACTCCCGCGGGATTGTAACGCCCTCGCCGGCTTCGATGACCTGCACGCTACCGTCGCTCGACGTCAGCGTAACACCGCCCTCGAGAAAGAACATGAACTCGTCGACGCCGTAAGGCTCGTCGATGACGTGACGCACGGCGCCGGATTTGTACATGCCGGAGCCGAAGCGGCCGTCGCTCGACAGGAAACTCGTAACGTCGAGGGTCGTGTTGCCGCGCTCGGTCGATTCAAGCACGTCGGCCCGGGTAAAAATGCCGCCCTCGATCTCGGCGCGGCCGAGTTTCACGGGATGGATCGTGTCGCCGGCGGCGGCGACCGCGAGCAGGACCGCGAGTGCCAGGTTGCGCATAACGTACCCCTTAGAATCAGTGTTGCAGGGACTCCTGCCCGGGTTGCATGCCGTCGGCTAGACTCCGGAGCCGCATACCCCGCGCGAAGCAGCCGACTGCCAGCGGTGTTCACACCGGGCTCAAAAGCGGTCCCGGAGCGCGTAGTAAAGCATGCCGAGCACCATTCCCGGGTACCGAAGCAACGTCCCGCCCGGAAATCTCTGAATCGGCAGTCTCGCGAAAACGTCGAAACGCGCGGCGGTGCCCGCTATCGCCTCGGCTATGACGACGCCTGCGATACTGGCGATGGATATGCCGTGGCCCGAGTAGCCCTGCGCGAAATACACGTTCGGCGGCAGCCGACCGAAATGCGGCAGCCGATTCACCGTGACGGCCAGCGTGCCGCCCCATGCGTAGCCGATCGCGACGTCGTCGAGCGACGGGAAGACGTCCAGCATGTGCCGCCGCACGAACGCCCCGATGTCGGACGGGAATCCGCGCCGATAGTTTTCGCCGCCGCCGAATAGCAGCCGATGGTCGTCGGACAGCCGGAAATAGTTGACGACGAAGCGCGTATCGTGGACGCCGAAGCGGCCGCCGATCAGCTTGCCGGCGCGTTCTTCGCCGAGCGGCTCGGTCGCGATCATGAAATTGTTGATCGGCATGATCTTGCCGGCGACGCGCGGTTCGAGCTTGCCGAGGTAGGCGTTGCAGGCGAGCACGACGAACGACGCGTTCACCGATCCCGCATCGGTAGACACGCGGGCCGGGTCGGTCTGCGTGTAGCCCGTAACGCGCGACGCCTCGAAAATCCTGACGCCGGCGTCGCGACACGCCGCCGCAAGACCCAGCGCATAATTCAACGGGTGCACCGCCATCGCGGCGGAATCGTAGAAACCCTCGACGAAGGTTTCGGTCGCGACCATTGCACGTGTGCCTTCGGCATCCAGCGCGTGCGTCTCGGGGTAGTCGTAGCGATCCGCAAGCACGTCCGACAGTTGCTGGGCCCAGCCCCGGTAGCGGGCCTTGTGCACGCCGACGAGCTGCCCTTTTTGCAGATCGCAATCGATCGCATGGCGTTCGACACGGTGACGTATTTCGGCTTTCGCCGCCTCGGCGAGATCCCACAGCATTTTCGACGTATCGAATCCGAACCGTTGCTCGACTTCGAGCACGTCCCTGCGCTGGCCGCTGCCGATCAGCCCGCCGCAGCGGCCCGACGCGCCGAAGCCCACGCGCTCGGCCTCGAGTACGATCACGTCGAGTCCGCGCTCGGCGAGATTCAGCGCTGCCGACAGGCCCGTGAAGCCGGCGCCGATGACGCACACATCGGCCTGCTCCTCTCCCGCGAGCGTCGGCCACTCGACGATTCCTGCGGCGGTTGCACGGTAGTAGCTCTGCGGGTAGTCCGACATTCAGATCGAGGCCTGCGGCCTGATGGGACTGCCGTCGAAGAAGCGACCGAAGCGGAGGGGTTCGAGATCGATGCCCGTATCGACGCCCGTCAACAGGCCGGCGGCAGCCTTGCCGGCGCCGGGCCCGATGCCGAAGCCGTGGCCGCTGAATCCCGTCGCAACGTAAAAGCCGGGCAGCGCGTCGATCCCGTCGATGACGGGAACGATGTCGGGCGTCGATTCGATGATGCCGGCCCAGGCTTCGGCAATGCGGATCTCTGCGAATTGCGGGAACACGCCGGCGAGATCGCGCCGCAGTCTTGCCAGCGCCTTTTCGTCGGGCCGGGGATCGAGTACGCGCCGCTCCTCGAACGGCGACGGCACATCGAGGTCCCAGGTTTTGGGCGTACGCCATTCCTCCATGAATTCGCGCCCGAAAGACAGCCGCACGATCTTTATCTCCTGCATCAGCGCGCGCAGGAACTTGAAGAAAAAGCGGAACGACGACGGCGTAACGGGGTGGTCCAGCAAGGCGCCCGGCGCGATCGTGTAACCGCCGTCCTCGCGCCTGCGGATGCCGAAGCGCGCATCGAACAGGTTGCCGTCGAGCACGTCGGGGCCGGGCACCGTTCGGGCGACCGTGCCGCGAACCCTGAGCTGCGGCAGCGTGATGCCGAGCGAGCCGCAAAACAACGACGTCCACGCCCCCGCCGCGCAGAGCACGGTCGCCGTCCGGATCGAGCCGTGCTCGGTGACGACCGCCGAGACGCGGCCTTGCTCGGTCTCGATGCCGCGCACGGCGCAGCCGGTCATGATGCTCGCGCCGTTCGCCTGGGCCGCGCGCGCGATCGCCGGCGCCGCCTTGTGCGGTTCGGCCCGGCCGTCGCTCGCCGTATACATCGCACCGGTCCAGTCGGTCGCGACACCGCCGACGAGTGTCGCAAGCTCGGCGGCATCGATGATCCTGGTATCGAGACCGTGTTGTTTCGCGACCTCGAGCCACGCCTCGTATTCGGCGAGTTCCCTGCCGGTCCGCGCTGCGAACAGGCAGCCGCCGCGTGCGAAGCCCAGGTCCTCGCCGATTTCGTCCGCGAGGCCGGCCCAGATGCGGATACTGTCCATCATCATCGGCAGTTCGCGAACGTCGCGGCCCTGCTGGCGCACCCAGCCCCAGTTGCGGCCGGATTGCTCGCAGGCGATGTGCGCTTTTTCGCAAAGCGCGACGTCAACGCCCTGCTTCGCGAGGAACCACGCCGTCGACACGCCAACGATGCCGCCGCCGATGATGACGACGTCCGCCGCGCCGGGAATGCTCGCGGGCGCTTGAATCGGCCGGGTCCAGGTGGATCTGACGAGGTCGTTTTGCATGCGCGAGGAATGCCGCTATCGATCGTTGAGGCGGCTGCGAACGTAATTGCGGATATCGAGACTCAGGTCTTCCATCGGGCCGTAATAGCCGGTTTCGAACACGCTCGCCCGCATGCCGCGCTGCACGCTTTCGCAGATCGCCCAGTCCTGGCGGTTGACGAGGTCCCAGAATTCCACGGCATCCGACGGATCGAAATCCGCGCGTCGTATCTCGACGGGATGGAACAGGAACTCGCAGACGATGTCGGTACGCCCCGGCGAACGCGGCCACAGCGTGAACGCGGCGGCATGATCCATCGACAGGCTCAGCAACAGATTGGGGTAGATGAGCTCGCCTTTGTGGCGCACTTTTTCATTGTCGTCGAGGCCCGGGAACGGCTTGCGGTTGCTCGTCCCGGAAAAAGTGAAGGTATTCGTGCCTTCCTTCTGCGGGATACCGCTGTCCCAGTCGAGCCCGGATCCGCCACCGCGTCGAAACGCGGGCACGATCCTGCAAAGTTCGGGATGCACGCCGGCACAGTGATAGCACTCGTTGTAATTTTCGAGCAGGACCTTCCAGTTCGCCGCCACGCGATAGTCGATGCGATGCGCGCATTCGAGCTCGACGAGCGGGTAACGCGCCACACGCTCCGGGACCGGGCCGAGCATGTCGGCCAGGGTCTGCTCGCCGGCTTTGATACGCACGAACACGAATCCACCCCAGGTGTCCGATTCGACCCGATGCAGGGCGAGGCAGCTCTTGTCGACGTCGAGGTGCGGCGTGCTGTGCAGTTTGCCGTCCAGGCGGTAATTCCAGGAATGATACGGGCAGCGGATGCCGGAGGAGAAGCGGCCGCGCTTTTCGGTCGCGTCCGGGCTCGGGATCAGTTCCGCGCCACGATGACGGCAGACGTTGTGGAACGCATGCAAATCGTCGTCGCGCACCAGCAAGATGCTCTCGCCCAGGATATTGACGAGGCGATAATCGCCTTTTTGCCTGAGCCCGGTCTCGCGGCCTACGCAGAACCACTCGCGGTGAAAGATACGCTCGCGTTCGATCATGAAATGAGCGTCTTCCAGGTACTGTTTACCCGGCAAGGTTTTTTCGAGCTTGAGCGGCTTTGCGTTCATGTATGCTCGGATCATTCAACCCTGTCGGCTGCGCTTATGCAATACGACATCGTAATAATCGGCGCGGGACACAACGGTTTAACCGCTGCCGCCTACCTCGCCAAAGCCGGCCGCAAGGTCCTCGTGCTGGAACGGCGGGAAATCGTCGGCGGCTGCGCGGTGACCGAGGAAATCGACCCGGACCTTGCGCCGGGGTGCCGCGTGTCCACGGCGTCCTACATCGCGAGCATGCTGCGGCCCACGATCATCGGCGATCTGCGGCTCGCGGACCACGGCCTCGAAATGCTCGCCTGCGATCCCGGGGTGCAGGCGGCGCTCGGCAACGGACAGGTCGTCGCATGGTGGTCAGACGCGAAAGAAATGCGGCGCGAACTCGAACGCATTGCGCCACAGGACGTCGATCGCTTCTTCGAGACCGACGCCGAGCTCAAGCGGCTGGCCGCGTACCTGCAGCCGTTTTTCCTCGAGCCGCCCCTCGACGCATTCGCGACCGGCGCCCGCAAGATACCCGAGGCCTGGCGCCTCCTGCGGCGATTCGGACGCATGTCCGGGCACGATCTCGGCGGCCTGGTCCGGTTCCTGACCGGCTCGATCGGCGAGTTTCTCGATCGGCGGTTCGAGTCCGATCGCCTCAGGCGGCTCGTGCTGTCGAACAGCCTCTACGGCAAACACGGCGGCCCCTATCAGCCGGGAACGGCGATGGGGCTGTTGTTTCACCTGTTGAGCGGCGGAGACGCCGACCAGCAGGCCTGGCAGGGGCACGTCATCGGCGGCATGGGCGCAATCACGCAGGCGCTCGCCGCTGTCTGCGACGAACTCGGCGTCGAGATACGGACGTCGTCCGTCGTGAGCGGGATCAACGTCAATGCCGGGCGCGCGAGCGGCGTTACGCTCGCTTCGGGCGAGTCGATCGACGCATCGCTCGTCGTTTCGAACGCGGACCCGAAGCGAACATTCCTCGGACTCGTCGACGCCGGAGAACTCGACGCCGAGTTTCGGCGCGACGTCGCGAACATCCGCATGGACGGCCCCGCCGGCAAGGTCAATTTCGTCCTGGCGGAGGAACCCCGGGTCGACGGAATGCCCGCGACGCGCACGAGACAACAGCGCTCGCTGTTCACCCTCGTGCCCACGCTCGATGAGGCCGAGGCCAATTACGTTGCCGCAAGCCGCGGCGAGATCCCGGACAGGCTCTGGGTCGACTGCGTGCTGGCATCCAATGCCGACCCGACGCTCGCGCCCGCAGGCCGGCATGTGCTGACATGCTTCGTGCAGTACCTGCCTTACCGCCTCCGCGACGGAAACTGGGCGGCGCGCCGCGACGACCTGGGCGATCGCGTCACCGAACTGATCGGGCAATTCGCCCCGAACGTGCCGGGTTCGGTCATTGCGCGTCGCGTTTACACGCCGGTTGATCTCGAAGAAATTTTCGGCATCACGGAAGGCAACATATTTCACGGCGACCTGTCGCTCGAACAGATGTTTTTCATGCGCCCGCTGCCGCGGTGGGCGCATTACAAGACGCCGATCGAACGCCTGTTTCTCTGCGGGGCGGGCACACACCCGGGCGGCGGCGTGACCGGCGCGCCGGGTTACAACGCGGCGCACGCCATCCTGAAAGCCGGGCGTTGAGATCGATTCCCGTGGACGGCAACCCGGGGACGGTTTGCACGAGACGCGTGGCCGTCTCACGAGGTCCTCGGAATCTGGAAAAATAAACTGTCCCCGGAATCTCGCGTCATGGCTGCTGCTGCAGGGCTGCGGCCAACGCGCGGATCGCGTCAGGCCCGATGCGGCAACAGCCGCCGATGATGTTCGCGCCTGCGTCGCGCCATGCGCGCACCGCGTCTGCAACGTCGTCGATCGTCGCGGTGCCGGTCCAGCGATTCTCGCCTGCGACGAAACGCTCGCCGGAATTCGGATACACGACGACGGCCTTGCCGGGCGCCGCGCTGCGAATCTTTTCGATCAGCGAAACGACGAACTGCGGCGGCGTGCAGTTGACGCCGAGCGCGAGCACGCGCGGGTGCTCCCGGAACGTGGCGCACGCATCCTCGATGCGCGTGCCGTCGCAGATTGCGGCACCGTCTTTGCAGGCGAAGCTCATCCACGCGGGCGTCGCGGCGTCGGCGAGCAGCCCGGCCAGCACGCGGGCCTCGGCATGCGACGGAATCGTCTCGCACGCGAGTACGTCCGCGCCGGCCCCGTCGAGCAGGCGCAGCCGCTGCTCGTGAAACAGCCGCAGCGTGTCCTCGGAGACGCCATACCGGCCGACGTACTCCGAGCCGTCGTTGAGCACGGCGCCGTAGGGCCCGACGCTCGCGGCGACGAACCTCGGCGCCGCAGCGGGATTCTGCGCCGCGAATTCGTCACATGCCTGCCGTGCGAGGCTGACCGACGACGCAATGAGACGGTCGGCATCGTCCGACGCCACGCCGAACTGGTGGAACCCGGCCCGGCTGGCCTGGTAGCTGGCGGATATGACGATCTCGGCGCCGGCGTCGAGGTAGGCGCGATGCGCTGCCACGATTGCCCGCGGGTGGGTGCGCAGCAGGTCCGCGCACCACAGCACGCTGTCGAGTTCGAATCCCTGCGCGCCGAGCTCCGCGCTGAGCCCGCCGTCGAGGATTATTGGCGACTTGCGCGTCAATGCTTTGGAAAATGCTGAAGCCTGCATTTGCCCCCGTCCTGCCGTTTTTTTTCCCGCACTTCCCAACGCGGCCGCTGGCGGGTTACCGTAGCGAACCCCCGCAGGAGCATTTTATGCGCAAATGCCTGGTCCTTGCCGTCGCTGCCATTGGCGTGGCCGCGTGCGGCGGCTCGCAGCCGCCGGAGAAGCCCGCCGGCGCGGCGCCGCAAGGCGAAGAGCCCGGGTCCCTCGTCGTCCGCTGTGGCCGGCTCATCGACGGTCTGTCCGATGCTATCCAGTCGAACAGGCGTATCGTCATCGACGCCGGGCGCATCACTAGCATCGGCGACGATACGGGACCCCTGCCTCGCGACCGCCGCGTCGTCGATCTTCGTGACCATACCTGCCTGCCCGGGCTGATCGACACTCACGTCCATCTCGCGCTGCTCGCGGAAGACTCCAGCGACATGACGATTTACTACCGCCGCAGTACGGAACAGACGACGCGCATCGCCGAGGCCAACGCACGCGCAACCCTTAAAGCCGGGTTCACGACCGTGCGCAACGTCGGCGACTATTTCCCTGCCGTCGTTCTCGACCTGAAGCGCCGCGAGGAGGCCGGCGCCGTCGTGAGCCCGCGTATCCGGACGGCCGGCCCGTACCTCACCATCAACGGCGGCGGCGGCGATCTCGTCATTCCGGGCCAGGACGAGAAGCTCATACCGCCCGAGACGCGGCTCGGCGTCGCGCGCGGGCCTGCGGAGTTCGCAAGAAAAACACAGGAAGCCATCGACGGCGGCGCGGACCTGATCAAGATCATTGCCTCGGGCGCCGTGTTCGCGTTCGGCGGCGTCCCCGGCGCACCCGAAATGACACGCGAAGAGATCGCCGCCGTGGTCGAAGTCGCGCACGCGGCGGGGAAAAAAGTCACGGCTCACGCGCACGGCGCGCAGTCGATCAAGGACGCGATCCTGGCCGGCGTCGATTCGATCGAGCACGCCTCGCTCGCGGACGACGAAGCGCTCGCGCTCGCGGCCGAGCACGGCGTCGCGCTGTCGATGGACGTCTACAACGGCACGTACACGGCCGAGGTCGGCGTCAGGCAGGGCTACCCGCGGGAGTTCATGCGCAAGAACGTCGAAACCACGGAAACGCAGCGCGTCGCGTTCGCCAAAGCCTATGCGCTCGGCGTGCCCATTCTTTACGGTACCGATGCCGGCGTGTATCCGCACGGCCTCAACGGCCGCCAGTTCGAAGTCATGGTGTCACGCGGCATGAAGCCGATGGACGCGATCAAGTCGGCCACCTCGGTCGCGGCCGACCACATGGGCCTGGCGGCCGACATCGGCGCCATCGCGGTGGGTCGCTATGGCGACGTGATCGCCGTCGCCGGAAATCCGCTCGAAGACACCAGCGTGCTGCAGTCCGTCGACACCGTCATCAAGGGCGGCATCGTCGAATTCCCGGACGCGCGCGAGGTGGCGGACGCGGTGTACACGAACGGCAGGATTTATACGGTCGACGGCGAACGATCATGGGCAGAAGCCGTCGCCATCGCCGACGGCAGAATCGTGTATGTCGGCCTGGACGCAGGTGTCGCGGCATTCGTCGGCGACGATACGGCCATGTATTCATTGCATGGCCGGCTCATGCTGCCGGCGTTCCAGGACGTGCATATCCACCCCATCACGAGCGGCCTCGATGCGCTCGCGTGCGACCTCGGGGGGCTCGACGATCTCGCGGCGTACCGAATGAGGATCGCCGAATACGCGGCGACGCATCCGGACGCCGAATGGATTTCAGGCGGCGGCTGGTCGATGGCGGTGTTCGGTCCCGGCGGCTATGCGAGCCGCACGATCCTCGACGAGCTCGTCCCGGACCGCCCCGTATTCCTGTCCTCCGCCGACGGCCATTCGGGCTGGGTCAACTCGGTCGCGCTCGAAATTGCGGGCATCACGAAGGAGACGCCGGATCCGCCCGACGGCATCATCGACCGCGATCCGTCGACGGGCGAGCTCGTCGGCAGCCTGCAGGAAGGTGCTATGGACCTCGTTCGCGACGTCATGCCGGAACCGACGCCGGCCATGCGCCTCGCGGCGCTCGAATACGCCCGCGACATGCTGCACGGATACGGCATCACGTCGATACAGGCGGCGTACGCGTTCGAGCCGGATCTCGAGGCCTACAAGGCGCTGGACGAGGCGGGGAAACTCGACCTGCGCGTCGTCGCCGCGCTGTGGTGGGAACGGGACCAGACAGAGGAACAAATCCCCTACCTCGAAGAGCTGCGGCGGCGCTACACCGCCGGCAACCTGCGCGCCACGAGCGTCAAGATCATGCAGGACGGGGTGATCGAGAACTACACGGCGGCAATGCTCGAACCGTATCTCCTGCCGAGCGCGACGCGGGGTATTCCGATGATCGAGCCCGGGTACCTCAAGGACGTCGTGACGGCGCTCGATGCGGCCGACTTCCAGGTGCATTTTCACGCCATCGGCGACGCCGCTGTCCGACAGGCGCTCGATGCGATCGAGTTCGCCCGGGACACCAACGGCAGGCACGCCCTGCGCCATCACGTATCGCATCTGCAGATCATTGACCCGGACGACCTGCCGCGCTTCGCCGGACTCGGCGTCGTCGCGAATTTCCAGCCGCTCTGGGCCTACGCGGACGATTATGTCGTCGAGCTGACGATTCCGTTCATCGGCGAGCAGCGCGCGCGCTGGATGTACCCCATCAAATCGGTCATCGACAGCGGCGGCACGGTGGCGTTCGGCAGCGACTGGTCCGTTTCGACGGCGAACCCGTTCCCGCAGATCGAAACGGCGATCACGCGCGTGGATGCCGACAGCCACGATACCGAGGTCCTGAACCCCGAGCAGCGTATCTCGATCGAGCACGCGATCGACGCATTCACGATCAACGCCGCGTTCGTGAACCACCAGGAGGACCGCACGGGGTCGATCGAAATCGGCAAGCTCGCGGACCTGATCGTGCTCGACCAGGACCTGTTCGTGATCGAGCCCGCGGCAATTTCGGACACCAGGGTGCTGCTGACGCTGTTCGCGGGCAAGGCCGTGTACGGCGATCCGGCGTCACTCTGACGCCAGGATCTTACAGGCTCAGATTCGGGTAGGGGCCAGCCACGCGGGCGGCACGTAGACGTCCACCTCGACCGCGTCGCCGGCCGCGATTTCACCCGCCACGTCGACCACGCCGACGATGCCGCGGCGCAGTTTCGCGGCCCGCGAAAACGCCGCGGGCGTGGGCCTTTTTCCGCAACGCGTTACATAGAGCGCCGCAATTCGCTCGCCCTGCTCGCGGCATGGCGGATTGTATTCGACGACCGTCAGTTCCGCCCCGGACGGGAAAACCAGCCGCGTACCCTTGGGCAGCCGCGAGAACTCCGCGATACCGCGAATGCACAAATTCACTCTTAGCGCGTTCGCGGTCAGCGGCTTTTCGAGGTCCATTTCGGCCGTGATCTCGTCGAGTTCCTCCTGCGACACGGCAGACCACTGTCTCTCGTTGCGGCGCACGGTGCCCTGCGGCTGCTTGTCCCCGCGCCAGGTGGTACGCGTGTACGATTGATGCCGATCGCCCTCGACGCCGTCCAGTTTCATCTCGATTCGCGTCGCGTCACGCATGGCGCCGCCGTCGACGCCCAAGTGAACGGAAACGACCTCGCCCTTCATGCCCGCCACGTCGCCTCAGCTCTCGTCATCGAGTTCGCTCCAGATTTCCCTGACCCAGTCGCGTATCTGCAGCGACTCCTGCCACCGGTCCGACAATTCGTTGCGGCTGGCGTCGGTGATCGCATACGGCGGCGGCCCGAGCTCGCAGAGAAACCGCAGCGTCGCATCCTCGCCGTTACGCTGTCGCCACAGGCGCATGCCGTCGCGCCACCAGCCCTTGAACAGATCGACCCAGACCTGGTGCTGCGGAAAACCGATCTGCACCTGCACCTGCTCGCGCGACGCGATGCGGCCCTGGAAGCAATCGGAGCGCTCGAGAATCGAGCGGATGTAGCCCGCGTCGCGGCTCGGCAGCGGCACGCGCAACTCGCGTTCGACCACGAAGTGCGACAGGTCTGCGCAAAGTCGCATGTCGGGCACGAGCTCGAGCAGGCGCAGCGTGAAATACAGGTCATTCAGCAGGCTGTCGCGGTGTGTCTCGAACAACAGCGGAAAGTCGCTGTCGCGCGCCTCGTCCATCCAGCGCCGAACCAGCGGCACGGCGTC
>JBFISV010000047.1:0-12599 GCA_041608415.1 Woeseiaceae bacterium | reverse complement strand
GCGCGGCGCGGCGCGCCAGCGGCAGTGAGAAATTACCGATGCCGCAATACAGGTCGAGGACCCGATCGCCGGCGCCTGCCTGCAGGCAGTCGATCGCCGTACTGACCATGCGGCGATTGACGGCGCCGTTGACCTGCACGAAATCGGTCGGCTCGAATCGTATATTCACGCCGAATTCCGGCAAGGCATATTCGAGCGGCGGCGCGTCGTCCGCGGATTCCGGCCAGGCGAGCGACAATGAATCGAGCCCGCCGGGCTGCAGCCAGATTTGCACGTCATGCGCGGCGCCGAACGACCTCAGCGTGCTGAGGTCCGCCGCGTCGGGCGGGTCCAGCACGCGGAATACCAGTGCGACGGCGTCGTCGGCGACGGCGACCTCGATCTGCGGCAGGCGGCTGCGGATCGTGAGACTGCCGATCAGTGCGCTCAGGGGCTCGATCAGCCCGTCAACGGGTCTCGCAACGACCTCGCAGCGCCGCATGTCCGTGATGAACGGAGCATGCCGTTCGCGGAATCCGACCAGCACCCGGCCCTTGCCGGGCACGTCCTTGACCGCCAGGCGCGCGCGGCGGCGGTAGTGCCATTCATCGCCCGCCACGGGCGCAAGCCATTGCAACGGCGCGACCCGGCCGATGCGCTGCAGGCTGTCCTCGAGGCCCTGCGACTTGATTGCGCGTTGCGCCTCGATATCGACGTGCTGCAATGCGCAGCCGCCGCAGCGGCCGAACACCTCGCATTTCGCCTCGACTCGATCCGCCGCAGCGTCGAGGACGTCGAGCAACTCCGCTTCGTCGTAGTTGCGACGGCGCTTGCGGCGCTGGAATCGTACCTGCTCGCCGGCCAGCGCGCCCGCAACGAATACCTTCTTGCCATCGCCGGCCACGATGCCGTGGCCGTCATGGGTAACCGACGTGATGCGGCCGATTTCGGGCTCGCGGCGCTTGCGACCCATGCGCTAGGTGCCCGCTCCGCCTGCCGGCCAGGCGGCAAGAAATTCGTCGAGGTGTTCCTGGTTCATGCTCTCGAGCGTCGACCGCACGAGCGCCTCTTCGCGCTCGATACCGGCGTCGTCGAGATTGCCGCGCAGTCTTTCGAAGCGCAAATACACGAGCCAGGTGTTCAACACGTCGGTCTCGCAGTAATTGCGAATCTCGCGGATACCGCCGTCGAGGAACTTGCCCCACACTTTGTCGCCGCTCATGCCCAGCTTGCCCGGGAATCCGAGCAGGCTCGCGATCTCGTCGAGCTTGGCGTTGGCGCGCGGGTTGAATCCCGCCAGCACGTCCATCAGGTCGACGTGCCGCCAGTGGTAGCGGCTCTGGTAGTTGTTCCACTTGAACTCACGGTCGTTGTCGCCGTGCTCCCAGTAAACCGGCGCCTGAACGCCGTGCAGCAAGGCGCGATAATTCAACACGGGCAGGTCGAATCCGCCGCCGTTCCACGAGACGAGGTTCGGCGTGTAGCGCTGGATGCCGTCGAAAAAACGCCGCACCATCTCGGCTTCATCGGCGTGTTCGTCGCCGAGCGACCATACCCGAAAGCTGTCACCGGTGCGCAGCGCAACCGAAATTGCGACGACGCGATGTTGGTGCAGTGGCAGGAATTCGTTGCCGGTGGCCTGCTGGCGCTTGAAGGTCATCGCGGTGGCGACGTCCTCGTCCGAGAGGCCGGTCAGGCCCATGACCCGGCGACCGAACTCCACGTCCGGAACGGTTTCGATGTCGAAAGAAAAACAATGCATGGCTGTACGTCGTTCCTATGTCGGAGCCGTCTCCACGACCGAGAATGCAATGACGAGGCCGGCGTCGTCGGTCAGGCTGACGTGCCCGTTGCCGACGCCGAGCCGGTCGCACAGCCGCTGGCCGCGCTCGGAGAAGATCACGACCGGCCTGCCCCACTCACTGTTGAGGATGCCGACGTCGCGCAGCCACACGCCGTGCGCGAAGCCGGTGCCCATTGCCTTGACCGTCGCTTCCTTACCGGCGAACCGCATGGCCAGAAAGCGTACCGGGTTCTTGCTGCGCGCGAACAAGTCGAGTTCGGGCGGCATCAACAGCCGCTTCACGAAATGATCGCCGAAGCGCTCGTAGGTGGACTGAATGCGGCAGAGCTCGACGATGTCCGTACCGACTCCGAAGATCACTTGACCCGCGCCTCTGCAATGAGGCGCTTCATTTCGCTGACGGCCATCGACAATCCGTCGAATACCGCACGGCAGATGATTGCATGACCGATATTGAGTTCCTCGATCTCGCGGATCGCGGCGATGGCGGCGACGTTCTGATAATGCAGCCCGTGTCCGGCGTGGACGACGAGCCCCAGGCGTCGGCCGTATTCGGCGGCGGCGACGATACGAGCGAGTTCCGCGTCCTGATCGTGCGCCGCGTCGGCGTATGCGCCGGTGTGCAATTCCACGACGCCGGCGCCGGTCGCCTTGGCGGCGTCGAGCTGCGCCGTGTCCGGATCGATGAACAGTGACACTCGTATGCCGTTGTCGGTCAGCCGCTCGCAGGCCTCGCGGACACTTTTTTGCTGGCCGTGAACGTCCAGCCCGCCCTCGGTCGTCAGCTCCTGGCGCCGCTCGGGCACGAGGCAGCAGTCGGCCGGCCGGGTGCGTATCGCGATGTCGAGCATCTCCGCCGTGACGGCACACTCGAGGTTCATGCGGGTGCGCAGGACGCCCTTGATCTGCTCGAGGTCCTGGTCCTGGATATGGCGCCTGTCCTCGCGCAAATGCACGGTAATGCTGTCGGCGCCCGCGCGCTCCGCGATGACGACGGCATCGACCGGACGCGGATACGGCGTGCCGCGCGCCTGCCGCAGGGTAGCAATGTGGTCCACGTTGACGCCGAGGCGAATGCTCGTGTCGTTCACAGCGATGGTCTCTCAGTCCCGGCCCGTCATTTTAGCGCGACGACGATGGAGATCGAGCAGAACTTTCCGGCTCCTGAGTTCCTTACCGCCGAGATGATGCGCAATGACGTTGCGCAACAGGCGGTTCGCGGCACGCAACACGTCGGCGTCGTCGAAGCGGCGTCCGCGGATGCCGAGCAACATTTCGCCGGAAAACACCATCGGCCCGCTGTCCCGCCCGACCATCACGGGCCCCTGTTCGGCCCGGTACTCGTAGCTCGCCGCCGCCTCGAGTGCGTTTCGCGTCAGCGCCTCGTGGTCGAAATTGAGCGCGTAGCCGAGCAGGCGCAGCAATTCGATCTCGAAATTGCGCAGCACCGGCGCCGCATTCTCCGCCTCGGCGAGCCGGCGCAGCGTTTGTCGATAGGCCGCAAAGACCTCCGGCTGGGCATCGAACCGATGCAGGAAATGCAGTATCAGCTCATTGGCGTAATAGCCGGACAGCAGCGCATCGCCGAGGAGCGTCAGCGGCGGCCCGTCGAGTTCGGCCCCGGTCAGGGTGCCGAGTTCGGACCGCAGGAACCACGAGACACGCAGCGGCATGAACGGCCGGAGTACGCCCTTGAGACGCGATTTGATCGCGCGCGCGCCACGCGCGACGAGCGCGATTTTGCCGTGATCGCGGCTGAAAACGTCCAGCAGCAGGCTCGAGTCCCGGAACGGTCGATGGTGCAGCAGGTACGCGGGCTGCTGCTCGATGCGGCGCGGCGCGCTCATGCGGGCGGGTCGATGCCGAGCGCCTGCAGATCCTTCTCGTTGTCGGCCCAGTTCTGCTTTACCTTGACCCACATTTGCAGGTGCACAGGCCCCGCGAGCCGCTCGCGGAGCTCGAGCCGCGCCGCTTTGCCGATCGCCTTGAGCCGGCTGCCGCCTTTGCCGACGACGATGCCCTTCTGGCTGTCTCTCTCGACCCAGATAATCGCATCGATGTCGTACTTCCCGGAGCGCTCCTCGTAGCGTTCGATCTCAACCGTAAGGCCGTACGGCAGTTCCTGGTGCAGGCTTCGGGTCAGTTTCTCGCGTATGATCTCCGCCGCATGAAACCGGGGGCCGCGATCGGTCCGCGTCTCTTCGGGAAACAGCGCCGGTGAAACCGGCAGGTACGCGGGAATTGCGCCGAGCAGGTCCTCGAGATTGTCGCCGCGCAGCGCCGATATCGGAAAGATCTCGCCGAAGTCGTGCCTTTCGGCAAGCGCCGCGATCGCGGCGAGGACGGCGTCCCTCGGCTGCAGCGCGTCCAGCTTGTTCAACAGCGCAAACGCGGGCCGGCCACTCTGCGTGATTTTGCGCAGCACGTCGGCGTCTTCGCCGGTCCAGCGACCGGCGTCGACCACGAACAGGATCAGGTCCGCGTCGGCGAGCGCATTCTGGGCGGTGCGGTTCATGACGCGGTTGATCGCCTTGCCGGCGCTGCGGTGCATGCCCGGCGTATCGACGAACACGATCTGCGCGTCCGCGCTCGTTCGCACTGCCAGGATTCGATGCCGGGTCGTTTGCGGCTTCGCCGTTACGATGCTGACCTTGCTGCCGACGAGTGCGTTGATCAGCGTCGATTTTCCGACGTTGGGTCGGCCGACGACCGCGACGAAGCCGCAGCGGAATTTCTCCCCGGTCACGCGCCCCGGCTCTTGAGTTTTTTCAGCATGCGCTCCGCCGCCTGTTGCTCCGCATTGCGACGCGACGTCCCGACTCCGCTGGCCTCGGCGTCGACACCCGCGACGCGGGCCCGGACCTCGAATTTCTGCCGGTGGGCTTTGCCCGTGACTTCGGTCAGTTCGTACTCGGGCAGATCCATGCCCCGTGCCTGCAGCCACTCCTGCAGCCGCGTCTTGGGGTCGCGCAGATCGCGCGGATCCGGCAGGTCCTGGAGGCGATCGCCGAATGCGCGCTCGATGAGCTCGCGGCTGGCTTCGAAGCCGGCATCCAGGTATACGGCGCCGAACAACGCTTCGATGGCGTCGGCAAGGATCGATTCGCGCCGGTGTCCGCCGCTCTTGCGCTCCCCGCCGCCGAGGATCAGGTGCTCGCCGAGACCGAGCGCCGCTGCCAGGTCCGCGAGCGAGGTGTCCTTGACCAGCGAGGAACGCAAGCGACTCAGATCGCCCTCCGGGGAATTCGGCTGCGCGCGGAACACGACTTCGGAAATGACGGCATCGAGAATCGCGTCGCCGAGAAATTCGAGCCGCTCGTTACTCTCGCCGGGCGCACTCCGGTGAGTCAGCGCCTGCCTGAGCAGGCCCTCGTCATCGAATTCATACTGCAGCGCTGTTTTGAGCCAGCTCGACGCTTTTTCCACACTCGTTGCTCATCGCCCGTGCCGGGACGGCCGGCGGACGTCCGGATTCCACGAAAAGGAGTATACGTCAACGCGACACGGGGGGCGGCGCCGTGACGGACCGCCGCTGGCCGCCGTACTAGCGGCGTATCAGCGCCTGCTTGTCGAAGCGCACCGTGAAGAAAATATTGCCGATGAACGGCGCCGTGTGATCGTACTGGGCACGCACTTCGAAGCCGCCGTCCACCAGGGAGACATCTATGTCGCGGGCCTTGATGATGCGGACGTCTTCGACGTCGAAGCGACGCGAAAGCGAACTCCGGATGGCCGTGCGTGTCGGTCCCTTGGCATCGAATTCGGCGCGTACGCCGTCGACGGCGCCGGCGACCTTCATGTAATTGAGGTATACCGGCATCAGCCGCAGGCCCGCAAACGCGAACAGCCCGACAAACACGACCAGGATCGCCATGCCGAGCGTCGTCATGCCGGACTGGCGCGATTTCGGGAAACGATTGGCCTTGTGGATCATAACTCCTCTCCGATGCGATACGCGGGCGCACCCCGCAGACTAACCTCAAGCAGAACGCGAAAAAGTGATTCGCACCACATTATTCGACCTTCGTTCCGATGCGACTCCAGTCCGGCCATTCGAGGCCGTCCATGTGCATCCAGACGCGAACGGCCTCGCCGACGAGAAATTCCTCCGCAATCATGCCCACGGGCTCGAAGCGGCTGTCGGTGCTGTTGTCGCGATTATCGCCCATCATGAAATAGTGGCCCTCGGGCACGACGTAGGTGCCGTTCCTGCGCGATCGCGGAGTCATTACCGCGATCGTGTGGCGTCGATCGAAGAGCTGCTCGTGATGGATCGTGCCCCGGCCACTCCCGGCTGTAATTGGCGGCTCGAGAAGCATCGTCTGGCCGTTGATCGTCAAGCGATGGCGATCGTAGCGTATCTCGTCTCCCGGCAGGCCGACGACACGTTTAATGTAGTTGACGCCCGGATCCCGCGGCAGCCGGAACACGACGACGTCGCCATGCTCCGGCGATCCGGTTTCCAGGATCTTCTTTTCGGTAACCGGCAGCCGCAGCCCGTACGCATATTTCTTGACGAAGATGAAGTCACCCTGCAGCAGCGTGGGCTCCATCGATCCGGACGGTATGCGAAACGGTTCGAAGACGAAGGACCGGACGATCAGAACGAACAGCAGGACCGGGAAAAACGACTGGCAATAATCGACCAGCGTAAGTCGAAACTTCGATTCCGTTTTCCACCGATCCGCCCGCTGCCAGACGAATTTGTTGATCGCGACGATCAGCCCCGTAAAGCCGGTCAGCAGCGTCAATATCAGTGCCAGATTGAAACTCAAGGTACCCTCACTTGTCCGTACGCAGCACGGCGAGAAACGCCTCCTGCGGAATTTCGACCGAGCCGACCATCTTCATGCGACGTTTGCCGGCCTTTTGCTTCTCCAATAATTTACGCTTTCGCGAAACATCGCCACCATAACACTTGGCGGTGACGTTCTTGCGTAGCGCTTTCACAGTACTGCGGGCAATAATCTGGCTGCCGATCGCCGCCTGGATTGCGACATCGAACATCTGTCGCGGAATCAGCTCGCGCATTTTTTCCACGAGATCTCGACCACGGCCCTGGGCACTCGACCTGTGCACAATGATCGACAGCGCATCGACACGCTCTTTGTTGATCAAAACGTCGAGTCGCACGAGGTCCGCCGGCTCGAATCGTTCGAAGTGGTAGTCGAACGACGCGTAACCCCTGCTGACCGATTTGAGCCGATCGAAAAAATCGAGAACGACCTCGGCCAGCGGCATCTCGTACTCGAGGGACACCTGCTTGCCGAGATAACGTATGTGCTTTTGCGCGCCGCGCTTTTCGATACAGAGCTTCATGACGCTGCCGACGTGCTGTTCCGGAACCAGTATATTCGCCGTAATGATCGGCTCCCGCAGCTCCGCGATTTCATTGCCCGGCAACAGCTTGGAGGGATTGTCGATCAGCATCGTGCCGCCCTTGAGGTCGACGACTTCGAAAATCACGGTCGGTGCCGTGGAGATCAGTTCGAGATCGTATTCGCGCTCGAGCCGCTCCTGCACGATCTCCATGTGCAGCATACCGAGAAACCCGCAGCGAAAGCCGAATCCGAGAGCCGCCGACGTTTCCGGCTCGAAGTGCAACGCCGCATCGTTGAGGCGGAGCTTTTGCAGCGCCTCCCGAAAGTTTTCGTAATCGTCCGATCTGATCGGAAACAGGCCGGCAAAGACGCGCGGCTGCACCTGCTTGAAACCGGGCAACGGCTGCGCACAGGGATTGCGGCTCAGCGTCAGCGTATCGCCGACGGGGGCGCCGTAGATGTCCATTATGGCGGCTATGACGAAGCCGACGTCACCGGTCCCGAGTTCCGAGCGGTCCGTCATTTTCGGCGTAAAACTGCCGACGCGATCCGCGTTGTATGTATCGCCGGTCGACATCACGGTGAATTTGGCGCCCTTGGCGAGGCTGCCGTTGACGACCCGCACCAGCGAGACGACGCCGACGTAGTTGTCGAACCAGGAGTCGATGATGAGCGCCTGCAGGGGCGCTGCGGGGTCGCCGTCGGGGGGCGGTATGCGGCTGACGATCGCCTCGAGAAGTCCGGGCACGCCGGCACCGGTCTTGGCGCTGACGCGGACCGCATCCTGCGCGTCGATGCCGATGACTTCCTCGATTTCGGCAATAACCCGGTCGGGGTCCGCGGCGGGCAGGTCGATTTTGTTCAGCACCGGCAGTACTTCGAGACCCTGGTCAATCGCCGTGGTGCAATTGGCGACGCTTTGCGCCTCCACTCCCTGGGCCGCATCGACCACGAGCAGTGCGCCTTCGCAGGCCGCGAGCGATCGTGACACCTCGTAGGAGAAATCGACGTGTCCGGGCGTGTCGATAAAATTCAGCTGGTAGGTCTCGCCATCGCTGGCCGGATAATCGAGCGAGACACTTTGCGCCTTGATCGTGATTCCGCGCTCCCGTTCGAGATCCATCGAGTCGAGCACCTGATCCGCCATCTCGCGATCGGTCAGGCCGCCGCAATGTTGAATGAAGCGGTCAGCCAACGTGGACTTGCCGTGGTCGATATGCGCGATAATCGAGAAGTTTCGGATGTGTTTCATGGAGTTGCGGCAGCGAAGAACCGGCGCAGTATACCGATTTATGCGTTGACTGCGAGTGCCGCCAGCACGGCTTCGCGATCGAGCACGTAGCGGCACAGTCGCTTGCCGCGACATTCGACGACGGGCACGCTGTGCCCGTACCCGGATCGCCATTCGTCGCGCGTGTCGACGTCATGAACGACGATGCGCGCGCGACCTGCCGCAAGCTCGAGCAGTTCTTCGACCAGGACCTCGCAGAGATGGCAACCTCGCCGGCTGTACACGTCAATCTCGACCATTCAGACGAGTATTCGCGGCGTGAACTGGCGCAGGCAGCCTTTTTGCCGCAGCCGCAGGCGCGCGAGTAGCGCAGCGCCGCCGAGGCCGCCGAGCGTGATTGCAGCCGCGGCCATGTCGTCGAGCGATGCGGCGTACGCCAGCATGGCGCCGCAGGCTGCCCCGAGCAACGGCCAGCCGTAGACGGTGCTCGCGGCCGCGAGGACGTCGCGCGGTTCGAGCAACAAATGCACGACATCGCCGCGGGCGATGTCGGCACCCGATGGAATCGCGACTATAACCTGTCGCTTCCTTTCGCTGCTGGCGACGATCCCGGCGCCACATCCCCTGCCCTCTGCACAGCGGGCGCAGGCAACGGCCGCGTCGACTTCGACGACCGCGCTTCGTGCGTCGCTCGCGATCGAGATTACCGTGCCCTGTGGAGCATCCATGAATGAACTGTGTGAGAAAGCGCGCTTGTGCGGATATTACACGAGTTGCTGCGCAGGATCGGCCGGGAATCTGAACGGCCGACAACGATTGCTGGCGAATCAGGGCGGGCCATGAGCGAGCGAGCAAACCCTTGCGGGCGCAGGCGCACCCGGCCGCTTGCCTGCGCGAACGCGGGCACGAATTTCGGACTCTGGCGGCACCCCGACGTCAGCGACGCTGCATGGACATTGCAATCTGTTCGACGGTAATCCCCGGAACCTCGCCGACCGCCGTGACCCTGAATCCGTCGATCACGGTGCTGTAGGACGTCGATGCGCCGATGCGGGATCGGGTCGAGACGCGCTCGTCACGATGTTCGGCGATGAAAACCGACACGTTCGCGAGGCCGTCGCTGTACATGATGTGCGTTACCGGTTCGTCCTGGCCCGGCATCGCTTCCGCCTGTACCGAGACGGGCTCAAAACCGATCGGCAGGTTGGTACAGTGCCAGCGGCTTTCGACGAGCGGCGCGCTTACGCGCCGCGGCTGATTGAACCACCTGAAATTTTCGGTGCTGAAGGACGGTTGCAGCGCGCTCGCCAGGATCTCACGGTCGAGGCTGATATCGGCGAACTTCACCTGTTCGATCGGCAACTCGTCGTCACCGACGAGCTGGGTCTGCAGCGGGAACCCGGTTGCAACGTCCAGCCAGACCCGGTGTTCGTAGCGAAACCCGTCATGCGGCTTGATCGCGAGTTTCACGGTATCGCGGCCGGCAACTCGTTCCTCGCCGGCGATCTTGACGTCGTACTCGCTGCCGAAGCGCAAATTGCTCGAAGGCAGTGTCGAGAAGAGCGTGCTCTGATTGTTCCACTCCTCCACGAGCACCGATTTACGCTCGGGCAGGATGCAATGCACTTCGTTGCCGATGCGGATGATCTCGAGGCCGTCACCGTCCTGCGCGATGACCTTTTCGCGGACGATGCCATCCGAAATCGTGTGCGCGACCTTCAGAGCCTCGGCGCGACCGTCCGAGATTCGCACGACGGTGCCTTCGTAGTTGGTCGTCTGTACCGCGTTGGCCATTCGGTCCAGCCACTCATGCGGACCGGGACCGTCGGCAGCGCCCGGCAGCGGGGCGCACAGGCAAACTGCGCACAATGCCAGCGGCATCGTCGCGGTCCGCTGTCGGTCGTGGCCGATCATTGCGCGCCGGCCGCTTCGGTCCGGTCGTCGCTTGCGCCTGGCGCCGGTTCGGCTGCCGGATCGCCCTGGTCTGTCACGTCCGCTTCGAGCCGTTCGAATGCGGCGAGACGCGCATTGATGCTGTTGGCGCCCATGTATGACGTCTTGGCATCGTGCAACAACCGATATTCGCGGAGTAGGTCGTTCGGCTGCGGCTGCGCCGGGAATTGTCCCGCGCCCGCGACCTCCGGGGGCGCGGCAGCGTCGATGGCCTGAATGTCGGTAAGCTGCCGCAAGCCGAAGATCGCCGCCAGCGCCACGGTTGCAGCGATCGCCACACCCGCGATCGGCCGCACGAGGCGGTCGTCCCTGCGTTCGACGCGGACGGGCTCGCCGTGCTCGGGATTGTCACCGAGCGCGCGTGCCACCCGGTCACGCAGTGTGCTGACGCCGCCGAGCTGTACTTCGCCGCGCAGCGCATGGCCGATCGCCATGTACTCCGCCACCAGCTGGCGCAAGCCGCCGTCCTGGCTGAGGCGGCGCAGCAACAGCTCCTTTTCGTTCTCCGGCAACTCGCCGTCCACAAAGGCCGACATCTGCATCTTTATTGCTTCGTTCATGCTCCACCACGCACGGGCTCAGCCGTCGCTATTTTGTCGTTCGCCGTTTTATTGTTCGCCGTCGCCATCATCGAATCAGCGTACCGACCTTCTTTGAGATCGCATCGCGCGCTCTGAAAATACGCGATCGGACGGTACCGACCGGGCACTCCATCGTCTGCGCGATCTCCTCGTAACTCATGCCATCCAGTTCACGCAATATGATCGCGGTGCGCAGGTCTTCGGGCAGGCCCTGAATCGCACGCTCTACCGTTTCTTGCAGTTCGCGGCCCATCGTGACGCTTTCCGGGGTATCGGTGTCCTTGAGCCTCGCATGCAGGTCGTACTGCTCCGGGTCCTGCAAATCGAGTTCGATGTCCATCGGTCTCCGGCGCTGCGCCGCAAGGTGATTCTTCGCGGTGTTCACGGCGATCCTGTATAGCCAGGTATAAAACGCGCTGTCCCCACGGAACCGGGGCAAAGCGCGGTACGCCTTGATGAAGGCCTCTTGTGTGATGTCCAGCGCCTGTTCGGGGTCACGCACATAACGCATTACCAGATTGACGATCTTGTGCTGATACTTGAGCACCAACAGATCAAACGCGCCCTTGTCACCTTTCTGGACCCGCTTGACGAGTTTCGTATCCGTCGACTCATTCGACATCCGCACGCGCCCGACGAGTCTCGCGGCGCACGTGCATGATGCCCAGATAGACCGGGCGTGCCGCTGAAAGTTCTGTGTTTGCTACGGTTTTCATGGGTTTTCGTGACGCCGTGGTCGCCGGAGAGCCCCGGCCGGGAACGCACATCCGAATTCTTGCTGCGCGGCACGGATGTTAGCACGCCGGTATCAGCCGGCAAATCACGAGCAGCCGGCGCCATTCCTTGTTTTTCCGTGGGTTACCGGCGATCAGCTCGCCCCATCGGGAGCCGTCGGCAGCGCGCACGGACAGCCATGCCATGCGCGGCAAAATGACGCTGCCCGCCGCGTACTTGGCAACCAGCCTGCCTCTGTCCTGCCCCAGGACATCGATTGAGCCGTCCGCGTAGAGGCGGTAGCCGCGACAATGGCGGTAAGCGCTGGCGGTGCGCACGACTTCGGTGCCGGCAAATCCAAGCCAGCCGGCCAGGAGCGCGCCCTGCCAGCGCAGCGTGAGCGGCAGCAACAGGATGATCAGGCCGCCGAGCATCCCTAGCAGCGCGCCGCTGCCGAGCACGAGGTGGCGCAGGCGGCGCTCAGGTCGGATGAAGCAGGAGTATCTGGCGGACGACCCTGGCAATGGCCGCGGACTCTGGCTCTAGATTCCTCAGAAGATACGCCGCGATCTCGGGATCCGGGAGCGCCAAAAGTGCCTCGAAGGCCGCCTTTTCATCCCGGCCCGCCTCGCCGAGGCGCCGTTCGACATAGCGCAGCAGCAACTCGTCGAGTTCCCGCATGCCGCGCCGGCATTGCCACTTTATGCGCGATTCCTGCACTGACTCATTCTCACGGGCGCCGGAGCCGCATTATTCGCGGCGCTCGATGTGGCTCGTCAACGCGTGTGGCATGGGCATGGGGAAATTTCCATCGCCTTCGGGCCGCCGTGGCGACCTGCGCCGCGGCTCGCGGGCGTCAGCGCTCAGTGGCGGCGCTCAGTGGCGGCGCTCCGCCAGCATTTTCTTCGTTTCGGCGATCGCTTTCGCGGGATTCAGGCCTTTCGGACAGGTCTGGGTACAGTTCAGTATCGTGTGGCAGCGATACAGGCGGAACGGGTCCTCGAGTTGGTCGAGGC
>JBFISV010000046.1:0-12733 GCA_041608415.1 Woeseiaceae bacterium | reverse complement strand
CGTCAGTCTCGACATAGCCAAAGGCGAGCTGTTCGCAATCCTGGGCGGCTCCGGCTGCGGCAAGACGACGCTTCTGCGAATACTCGCGGGATTCGAATCGCCCAGCTCGGGCAGGATCGAAATCGACGGCGTCGACGTCACCCGGCAGCCGCCTTACGAGCGGCCGGTCAACATGATGTTCCAGTCGTATGCCGTATTCCCGCACATGAGCGTGGAGAAAAACATCGCCTACGGGCTCGTCAAGGACCGCCTGCCGAGAGCCGAGATTACCCGGCGCGTCGGCGACATGCTCGAGCTCGTGCAGCTCGGCGAGTTTCGCGGCCGCAGGCCCGGGCAGCTCTCCGGCGGCCAGCGGCAGCGCGTGGCGCTCGCCCGCGCGCTGATCAAGCGGCCGAAAGTCCTGTTGCTCGACGAACCGCTCGCGGCGCTCGACAAGAAACTTCGCGAACACACCCAGTTCGAGCTCATGAACATCCAGCACGAACTGGGCATCACCTTCGTCGTGGTCACGCACGACCAGGAAGAAGCCATGACGCTCGCGAGCCGCATCGCCGTCATGGATAAAGGCCGCTTCCGCCAGGTCGGCACGCCGAAGGAAATTTACGAGTTTCCCTGCAATCGCTTCGTCGCCGACTTCATCGGCACGATCAACACCTTCAGTGGCAGGGTCACGACAGTCGGCGACGACTCGATCTCCGTTTACTGCGAGGAAATCGATGCCACGCTGGCGGCGCTCGGACACTACGAAGTCGACGTCGGGCAGCGCGTCGACATCGCCGTCCGACCGGAAAAAATCTTCGTCGGCAAGGACGAGCCCGGGGACGGCATCGGCATCCGGCTCAAGGGCGTGGTCGACGATCTCGGCTACCTCGGCAACCGCTCGCTGTATCGCATCAAGCTCGACGGCGGAAAAATGCTGCAGGTGAGTTCGCAGAATCGGCGGCGCTCAGCCAATCGCTTCCTGGAGTGGGAAGACAAGGTCTGGATATCCTGGCGGCCGCGAAGCTCCGTGGTGCTGGTCGACTGACGATGAGCCTGTCGTCTCAGCAATCGCAGCTCTGGCAGCGCCTCGCGATAGCAACCCCGTACCTGTGGCTGCTCGCCTTCTTCCTCGTGCCGTTCGCGATCATCCTGAAGATCAGCCTGGCCGATCCGATCATCGCACAGCCGCCCTTCACGGCCGCGTTCGACGACGCGGGAAAACTGTCGGTGACGCTCGACAGCTTTGCATTCCTGCTGACGGACAAGCTGTATGCCATCACCTATCTGCGCTCGGTCGCGATCGCTGCGATCGCGACCCTGCTCTGTCTCGCGCTGGGTTTTCCGATGGCATACGGCATCGCTCGCGCGAGGGTCGAAATTCGCAGCCTGCTGTTGCTGCTGATCGTGCTGCCGTTCTGGATCTCGTTCCTGCTGCGCGTGTATGCGTGGATGGGACTCATGAACAATCGCGGTGTCATCAACAACTTCCTGCTCTGGCTCGGCGTTATCGAACGGCCGCTACAGATCCTGTACACCGATTTCGCCATCTTCGTCGGCCTCACATACTCCTACCTGCCGTTCATGATTCTGCCCCTGTACGCGACGCTCGAGCGCATGGATCTCGACCTCGTGGAGGCCGCACAGGATCTCGGCGCGTCATCGACGCGGGCGTTCTGGGACATCACCTGGCCACTCGCGCGAGCGGGTGTCGTCGCCGGCTGCCTGCTGGTGTTCATACCGGCGATGGGCGAGTACGTCATTCCCTATCTCCTGGGCGGTCCCGAATCGCTGCTCATCGGCCGCGTCCTGTTCGACGAATTTTTCGTCAACCGTGACTGGCCGCTTGCATCCGCGGTCGCCGTCGTCCTGCTGCTGCTGCTGGTCGTGCCGATCGTGTTGCTGCAGCGCAGCCAGGCGCATGACGCCGGTGACGGCGCATGAAACGGCACTCGCGCTTCGTCATTTCGGCGCTGGCGTTCGGCTACGCGTTCCTGTACGTCCCGCTCGTGCTCGTGATCGTCTACTCGTTCAACGACTCGCGAATCGCGACCGTGTGGGGCGGCTTTTCGACGCGCTGGTATGGCGAGCTGTTGAGGAACGAACAGGTTCTCGATGCCGCTTTCCTGAGCGTGCGCGTGGCGTTCACGTCCGCGACATTCGCGACGATACTGGGCACGATGGCGGGCTTCGCGCTGGCGCGATTCCGGC
This sequence comes from Woeseiaceae bacterium, assembly GCA_041608415.1. Classification (GTDB taxonomy): domain Bacteria; phylum Pseudomonadota; class Gammaproteobacteria; order Steroidobacterales; family Woeseiaceae; genus UBA1847. The sequence continues at coordinate 10,543 of JBFISV010000046.1, read as the reverse complement.
GATTTCGCGGCCGTACGCTGTTCACGGGCATGATTACCTCTCCCATGGTCATGCCCGAGGTCATCACCGGCTTATCGTTGTTGCTGTTGTTCGTCACGCTGCAACAGCTCGTCGGCTGGCCAGGCCAGCGCGGCTTCTCGACGATCACGATCGCGCACACGACGTTTTCCATGGCTTACGTTGCGGTGATCGTACAGTCGCGGCTGTCCGGCATGGACGAATCTCTCGAGGAAGCCGCGATGGACCTCGGCGGCAGGCCGTTGCGCGTCGTCTTCGACATCACGCTGCCGCTGATCGCCCCGGCGATGGTCGCCGGCTGGCTGCTTGCGTTCACGCTGTCCCTCGACGATCTCGTCATCGCGAGTTTCGTGTCCGGGCCCGGCAGCAGCACGCTGCCGATGTACATCTTTTCGAAGGTCAAACTCGGCGTGTCGCCCGACATCAATGCGCTCGCGACTCTGATCATTGTGTTCGTGAGCGCAGGGGTCGTCATCGCGTGGCTCGCGACGCGACGTGCAATGAGAAAAACGGGCTGACGCAAAAGACGGCCGCCGCACAGGCCTGCCCGGCTACGGCATGTGGGATCGTGAGGCAAATCGTCACCGTGCGCAGCTGTTAGGATTTTTTCGGGCTCAATTGGGTGCTCCGGATCGGCGCCGCCCTCGTGCTATGTCCGGGCCTGCCCGGCTACTGCATGAGGGATCGCGAGGGCTGGCGTTTCGTGGTGGATGCAGCGCGCCGGCGTGGAGTGCAAGGGGTAGCCGTAGCTACCGCTTGCACGAACGCCAAGTGATGCGCCGCCACGGGACGCCAGGTCCGCGATAGGCGCCGATCGCGGGGCAAATCGTCACCGTGCGCAGCTGTTAGGATTTTTTCGGGCTCAATTGGGTGCTCCGGATCGGCGCCGCCCTCGTGCTGTAGCCGGGCTACGGTCGCGCCAATTCCTGCAGCAGCCAGTCGACGTAGACGCGCTCCGCCCGCTCCATGCCGGAAAACGGGCCGGGCCGGTAAAAACGCGAACACACGCCTTTGTAGTTGTTGACGATGATCGTCTTGTCCGCCTCGGTCGTGACGTCCCAGAGCCAGGTCAGCTCGTCGACGTCGTAGTCTTTTCCTTCCTCGGCGTCGCCGCGGACGAGCCAGTAAATCTCGCACTTCGAATTATTCATGTCGACGGGCGTAAACACGTAGCAGACCACGTGATCGCTGTAGGCGAGCATGAACGACATCGCGCCGAGCGTCATGTCGGACGCGCCACCGTCATAATCCGTAATTTTCCCGAGCAACGGAGCTACCGGCTTGCCGTCCCTGCTGCCGGTCGAATAGCCGTCGAACAGCGCCGTGCGGCTGTAGCCATAGCCGATTTCACCGGGCCGGGCCGCTGTGTCGAGGCGATCGATATGGATGTTTCTGAGACCGCAGGCGGGCATTCGCTCGAGCATGTGATGCTGCACACGCTCGCGCTTCTTCTTGTCCAGCATCAGGGTATGCATGCGCGCATAGTCGGGGTGCGCCGACGCGCAGTGGTAACACTCCTGGTAATTTTCGATCGACAGTTTCCAGTTCGCGGGGATGGCATACTCCTTGCGAGCCGCAACTTTGAGGTTCTCGAAGTCGAACATGGCCATGGGTTCGGCCATTTCCTTCCTGCAATTCTCGAGCGACGGCGGTGACGCCGAGAAGCACACGAGCACGAGGCCGTGCACCGTATCGCAGGACACCGGGTGCAGTCCGTGCGCATCGCTATCGAAGTCATCCGGCATGTTGCGGGCGGCGATCAGCTTGCCGTCCGTAGCGTAGGTCCAGCCGTGATACGGGCACACGAACTTGCGCGCGTGGCCGCTGGACTCGAGGCAAACGAGCGAGCCGCGGTGGCGGCAGACGTTCGCAAACGCCCGTATCGCGCCATCGTCGCCGCGAACGACGATTGCGGACTCGCCGGCGACGTTGAATACCTTGTAGTCGCCCGCGTTCGGCAGCTCCGACTGGTGCGCGGCGAGAATCCAGTTGCGGTAAACGATGCGCTCGAGTTCGAGTTCGTAAATCTGCGGGTCCGTATAGAAACGCTGGTCCAGCGCATAACCCGGCTTGTGCGCCGCAATCAGTCCATCGACGCTTTGTGCATCGTTGCGATAGACGCCGTTCATGTCGCCATTTCCACTATATGAAACAAACCGTTGCGGGACTTTGTACGATATCACAGCGGTCGAATTCGGCGATATACGTGCTACCAGTCGACCGCGACGCCGAGGCCCGGACGGTCCGTCAGATGCAGGCAGCCGTCCTTCGTTACGAAGCCGCCATCGCCCGGATCCTCCTCGAGGTCCATGTGTCCATCGAGGTCGACATAACTCACACCCGGCATCGCGCACGCGAAGTGCAGCGCCGCGGCGATCGAGATTCGGCTTTCGTCGTTGCAACCGAGCATGAGACACATGCCCGCCGCCGTCGCACGGTCGTGAATGATGCGCGCGGCGCTCAGGCCGCCACACTTCATCAGCTTGATGTTGATCCCGCTCGCCGCCCGTGCCGCGATGACGCGCCCGGCGTCTGCAATCGAGACCACTGCTTCGTCGGCGATCAGCGGTATGCGACTCACCTGCTCGAGCGCCGCGGCGCCGCGCAGGTCCTCGCGCGCAACCGGCTGCTCGAACAGCTCGAGTCCGAGTTCGCGCGTAGCGTCGAGAAAATGGATCGCGTCATGGAGATCGTAACCCTGGTTCGCATCGACGCGCAGATCGCAGTGCATGCCGACCGCCGCCCGCAGCGCGGCTAGCCGGTGAATGTCGGCCGCGACATCCTCTCCCGTCTTCACCTTGAGTTTCGTGAATCCCATGTCGAGCCAGCGCCGCGCCTCGCCAATCGTCTGCTCGACGTCGCATATGCCGATCGTCACCGAAGTCGGCAGCGGCCCGCGCGTGCCGCCGAAGAGCTCGACGAGCGGCATGTCTGCGGATTTTGCCGCGAGATCCCAGAGCGCCATGTCGGCCGCGGCGCATGCAGCCGGCGCCGCGGGCGCAGCGTCTGCAAGCCCGAGGCAGAGCGCCGTCGGATCCCGCGTAACAATCGCGTCTTCGAGATAATCCGATACCGGCCCCTGCAGCGCGTCGCGGCACGATTCCACGGTCTCGCCCGTGACTTCCTCGGCCGGCGCCGCACATCCATAGCCGACGGCGCGGCTCGCAGATTCGATCCGCACGACGAGATTCGCGACCGAGGAGATCGAGTGTCCGGCGATGCGGTAGCCGTGGACGAGCGGCAGTGCGAACTCTCGCACGGAGATCGCGCGGACTTTCACAGCGCCGTCGTCGCGCTGACGAGCTTGTCCGTGCCCTCGGTCAGCGGATCGCAGACCGGGATGCCGTGCCGCTCCTCGAGCTTCGCAGCCGTCTTTGCCGCAGCTCCCGCGTCTAGACCCTCCGGGTTCAGGCCGATCGCGATGACGCGCGATGCGAACAGGGACTCGATCGTGTCGATGTGAACGGCAAGCGGCGGGATCGGGAATTCGGGGTACCCCGAATGGGTCCTGCGCCCCGGCGCATGCTGCAGAACCACGCCCTGCGGCCGCCCGGAACCCAGGATCTCGAAGCCGCCGGCGCCCGCAGGATGCGTGAGGCTCGCCTGCCCTTCGATGACGATGACGTCCGGCGACTCGCGACGATCCGCCTCGACGATCGCGTGTTCGAGTTCACCGCCGACGAAATCATTGACGATCGAGTCGAGCATGATGCCGTAGCGGACGCCCTGCAGCCACGACGTCTGCCCCGTACCGATCATCTCCGCACCGATGCCGGCCGCGCGCAGATCGCGGACGAGCAGTGTCGCGGTGGTTCGCTTGCCGAGCGCACAGTCGGTGCCGAGCACGGCGACCCGCTTCGCCCGGACGGTCAGTATGTCGCCGGAGAAAAAGTGCAGCCGCCCGCGCGGCGGCGGTCTGCGAACGTCGCGAATCGCAACGTTTTCGCGTCTCGCCAGCGCGGCGAACTCGGCGTCTTCCGACAGGAATTCGTGCAAGCCGCTGTCGATGCCGAGCCCCCGGCGCATCGCATCGATGACGACCTGGCGGCACGATCGCGGCAGCCTGCCGCCGTCCGGCGCGAACCCGATGACCAGGTAGTCCGCCGCGGGCGCGTCCGCGAGCGAGTCGATGACCGGGACGCCCGATTTCCTGCCGTCGAGAACCTCGCCTGCATCGCGGCCGGCGAACCCGGAATCGATGACCGCGACAACCGCGTAGCGGTCCGTGTGGCGCACGAGACCGTGCGCCGTCTTGCCGTACTCGTTGCCGAAGCATCCTTCGCAGAAGATGATTGCCCTGCCGTCCATGTTTTCCCCGATGACGGTGTGTTTATTCCGTGCCTGCGGCCCGCCTTCCGTGCCCGCTATTGACGAGCTGTCATTATCACAGGAATATCGACGCGCAGGACAGGCACTTGCCGCCTTCGCAGAGCGGCGATGCGGAAAACTGCAGGCGGGGTTCGCGTGGTGGATCGAAACGACATATATCCGGACGTCGCCGCTTTGCTCGCCGAGTGGGCACCGGTCCAACCCGTTTACTGTATTTACCCGGCAAGCTATCGCGACTCGACAGCCGAGTTTCTCGACGGCTTTCCGGGGCGCGTGTTGTATGCCGTCAAGGCGAACAACGACCCGCAGGTCGTTGCGTTGCTGAACCGGCTCGGCGTGCGCCACTTCGATTGCGCATCGCTCGATGAAATCGCGCTCGTCAACGAGATCGACCCTGACGCCAATTGTTACCTCATGAACCCGGTGCGGCTCGAGGGCGCCGCGCGCGAGGCGCAGGCAGCCTTCGGTACGCGTCATTTCATGATCGACCATCGCGCCGGGCTGCGCGCGCTCGTGGCCGAGATCGAAGCTTCGAACAGCGTGATATTTGCGCGCATGGCCGTTCACCATGCATCGGCGATGGAGGATCTGTCGCAAAAATTCGGCGCGCCGCCCGCCGATGTCCCGGAATTGCTCGCCGCGATCGCGGACAGCGGCGCCGAGGCGGCGTTGGCGTTCAACGTCGGTTCCGGGGTGACGAGCCCGGACGCCTACCGCCATGCGCTCAGGGTCGCGAAGCGCGCGCTCGAACGCACGCCGGTCCCGATCCGGCTGCTCGACATCGGCGGTGGATTTCCACGTTCATACCCCGGCTTCGAGGTGCCGCCGCTGCGCGCCTATTTCGACGCCATCGAAGACGAGGCGGCGTCGCTGCCGTTGGCCGGTCGCGGTGAGTTGCTCGCCGAGCCGGGTCGTGCGCTCGCCGCGCCCGGCATGTCGGTCCTCACGAAGGTCCTGCTGAAAAAAGACGAGGCCGTTTACATCAACGACGGCATGTACGGGTCGTTCTGGGAGCTGCGCTTCAAAGGACACAAGCGACACCCGCTGCGCGCCTACCGGAACGGGCGCCTGCTCGGTGGCGCCGTCGCCGACTTTCACGTCTTCGGCCCGACCTGCGATTCGTCGGATAAGCTGCCGGAGCCGCTGGCGCTGCCGCGCGAGATCGACGCCGGCGACTACATCGAATTCGGCAAGATTGGCGCCTACAGCGTGAGCGGGCGCACGCGCTTCAACGGCTTCGGGGTGGACGGAGTCGTGTCCTTCGATTCACCCGCCGCCCGGCCGCCGCAATGACCCCGGCCGTCGTTTCGAGTCATGGGCTCGCCGCCAGGTAGGCGAGGTTCGTCGCCGAAAATTCCGTTGCTGCATGGCCGATAAGCGCCGTGATTTCGCCGGCTTCGCAGACGTTTCCCTGCTCGAGCATCGTGAGCTGGTCGCGCGTCACGGGGAAGAACGAAAAGCGGTCGAACAGCGTCGCCGCCACGCGCATGAGAGGAATCGGCATCGGCACGATGAGCTTGCGCTTGCCGACGCTCGCCGCGATGCGTTCCAGCATTTCTCTGAAGCTCAGCGCTTCGGGGCCGCCGAGACGGTAAGTTTGCCCGATCGTCGCCGGATCGCGGAGCGCCGCGGTGAACGCATCGGCGACGTCGCCCGCATGCACGGGGGACATCATTACGGGGCTGCCGGGTGGAATCCAGCCGGAGTAGAAAGCGATCGCCGGAAGCGGCGGCCGCACCAGGTCCTCGTACAGCTGGGTCGCAAACTCCATCCGGCCGCGCGGAGCGCCGAAGATCACGGACGGGCGCAGCACCGTGACGTCGAAGTCACCGTCGGTGAGATGCCGTTCCGCGTCGCGCTTCGTGCGTTGATACGGCGTGGATTCGGCCTCGACGCCGTTCGCGCTCATGAGCAGGAAGCGGCGGATACCCTGCCCCGCAGCGGCGCGCGCCACGCTCACGACGCCATGGAACTGGCTGTCCTCGAAGGTCACGCCGCGCGCCGGGTCGGCGCGCAGGATACCGACGAGGTAGACCACGGCGTCCGCACCGCGCAGCACCTCCTCGATCGCTTCCGCCGCCTCGAGGTCGCCGCTCACGACGCGCGGATTTCCGGCCTCCGGAACCTTGCCCTCGCTGCCCGGCCGCACGAGCAGCGACAGCGTATGCCCCGCGGATTGCAGGGACTCCACGACGTAGCTTCCGACGAAGCCCGTGCCACCGATGACGGCTACCTGCATGTTCTTCCGCGTTCCAAATCGACCTGGGGAGACTCTGATTGATTCTCGTCGCACCCTAATCTTTTCAATACATTATCGCGAGACGTGAATAAATCAGAGTCTCCCTAGCGTGACAGCATCGGCGAGCCATCGCAATATTGCCGGGCCCGAAAACCGGGCCTTTGAATTCGGCGCGCGCGAGCAGCCAGCCCGGGCGACTTGCTGTACAATTCCCCACCGACATTCGGCCCAAACCCACCGCGAGACTCAATGTGAATACCTTTGACAAACAACTGGAAAAAATGAAATCCGCTCCCGGATTCATCGCCGCGCTCGATCAAAGCGGCGGCAGCACGCCGAAAGCGCTCGGACTGTACGGTATCGACGAGCATGCCTGGTCGAACGACGACGAGATGTTCGACATCGTGCACCAGATGCGTACCCGCATAATCACGAGCCCCGCATTTAACGGCGACAGGATCCTCGGTGCGATTCTGTTCGAGAACACGATGGACCGCGAAATCGAAGGCCAGCCGACCGCGTCCTACCTGTGGAACGTGAAAAACGTTGTGCCGTTCCTGAAAGTCGACAAGGGCCTGCACGACGAGGAGCACGGCGTCCAGCTCATGAAGCCGATGCCGGGCCTTGCCGCACTGCTCGGCAAAGCGAAAGCCAGCGGCGTATTCGGAACCAAGATGCGCTCGGTCATCAAGCAGGCCAACCCGCACGGCATTACCGCGATCGTCAAGCAGCAGTTCGAAATCGGCAAGGAAATCGTCGCCTCCGGTTTTGTGCCGATCATCGAGCCCGAAGTCGATATTCACTGTCCCGACAAGGCCGAAGCGGAGACGATCCTGCACGCGCGCATCATGGAGCAGCTTGCGGCGCTCAACAAGGATCAACTCGTGATGCTCAAACTGACGCTCCCCGAGAAGGACAACCTTTACGCGGATTGCATCGAACATCCGAATATCGTGCGCGTCGTGGCGCTGTCGGGCGGATATTCGCGCGACGAGGCGAACGAACGCCTGTCGCGAAACCACAAGATGGTGGCGAGCTTCTCGCGCGCCCTGTCCGAGGGCCTGAAGGCGCAGCAGAGCGACGACGAGTTCAACGCGATGCTGGATGGATCGATCGCGGCAATTTACGCGGCGTCGAATACCTGATCGCGTAAACCCGGCAACGCGCCAGGGCGGAATCGCCGGTACCACGCCCTCGATTACGTTGAGTCGTCGACGCGTAATCCCGCCCGTAACCGTCGCTATCGCGATTCTGGCGGCGGCAATTCTCGGCGGCTGTGCGGCCCCCCCGACGCGCGCTGCCGACGACATCGTCATTTCGATCGTCGGCACCAACGACGTGCATGGCGAGCTCTTGCCGAGGGTCGGTCGCGGCGGTCTCGTCACCATCGCCGGTTACGTCAACGCGCTGCGGTCGGTACGCGACGACGGCGCCGTATTGCTAATCGATGCCGGCGATATGTGGCAGGGCACGCTCGATTCCAACCTCAACGAGGGTGCCGCGGTCGTCGCCGCCTACAACGCGATGGGCTATGTCGCAGCCGCCATCGGCAATCACGAATTCGACTTCGGGCCGCTCGGTGAGGCCTCGTCGCCTCGGGACGCGGCCGACGATGCGCACGGCGCATTGCGACGGCGCGCAACGGAAGCGCGTTTCCCGCTGCTGGCGGCAAACCTGATCGATGCATCCGATGCGCGGTCGGTCAACTGGCAGAATGTCGTACCGTCGATCAGCGTGGACGCCGCGGGAATCGAGGTCGGCATCATCGGCGTCATGACCGAAAGCGCGCTCGAGGCGACGTTTGCCGCGAATACGGCGGGGCTCTCGATCGCGCCGCTTGCCGAATCGGTCAGGCGTGAGGCCGAGACGTTGAGGGCTGCGGGCGCGGCGCTGATTGTCGTGGCCGCTCACGCGGGCGGCCGCTGCCACGGATTTTCCGATCCGCACGACCTGTCATCCTGCGAAATGGACACCGAGATCATGCGTCTCGCGCACGCGCTGCCACGCGGACTCGTCGACCACATCATCGGCGGGCACGTCCACCAGGGCATCGCCCATGTCGTCAACGGGATCGCGATTACGTCGGCGTATTCGAGCACTTATGCCTTCAGCCGCGTCGATTTCACGATGCACGCGCGAACCTCCGAAGTAGTGTCCCGGAAAGTGTTTCCGCCCCAGATCGCGTGTCCCTACCGGCGCGTCGACGATGGCTCCTGCCGGTGGCGGCAAAGCGGCGGCGACAGTCCCGCGCGTTACGAAGGACGAACGGTGACGGCGGATGATGCCGTGCTCGCCATTGCGTTGCGCGCTGAAAAAGCCGCCAATGCCATGAAGCAGAAGCAGCTCGGGACCCGGCTCGAGACGCCGTTCACACTCAAGGGCAACCCGGAATCGGCGCTCGGCAATCTCGTGACCGACGCAATTCTCGATTCCATCGGCGGTGACATCGCGATTCACAACGTTTCGGGTGGCATCCGCGCGGTCCTGCCCGCGGGCGAACTGACCTACGGTGCCGTCTACGAGATGTATCCGTTCGACAACCGCACCGTCGTGCTCGACCTGTCGGGCCTTGAACTGCGCAAGGTCATTGCCGCGCAGGCAATGAAGTCGCGCCGCCGCGCTGGTTTCTCGGGAATGACCGTAGCGGTTCGCTGCGAGAACGGTGCGATGGCCGTCGAGATGCGGCGGCCCGGCGGCGAACTCATATCCGACACCGACAGGCTCAACGTCGTCGTGAACGATTTTCTCGCACTTGGCGGCGACAATATACTGACTCCGGCGATGCCGCCCGGCGGCTTCCGCTACGACTACGACGCCGGCCTGCCGACGACGCGTGACCTCCTCGTTCGGTGGCTACGCGATCGCGGCACGTTGCGCGCCGAGGATTTCCTCACGGGCGATGCACCGAAATGGCACACGCCTCCGGAGCTTCCGGCGTCCTGCCGGCCGTAAGCCAGCCAGTTCATTCCACCAACTCGCGTAAGCCAAGGGCTCGGATCAGCGGCTGCGATAGACGCCGAAGTAGACGAACGGCTCGCGCGCGGCTTTGCCCGGCGGTACTTCGGCCGGCACCTCGTGGTATACGGGCGCGATACTGCGGAGGTAGCTCACGATCGCGGCGACGTCGGCATCGGAGATCTTCGCGTAGCCCTGCCAAGGCATCGTCGCAATGCGCCGCGAGCCGTGCCGGCCGATGCCGGCGCGAATCGCATTCGCAATCTGACTGTCGGACCATGTGCCAATGCCCGTCGCAACGTCGGGCGTGATGTTGGCGGGATAGACAACGCCGGGATAGCGGGTGCCGAGCGGGTTCGTCCAGGCGATGCCCGTGCGCGAGCCGGCCAGGGACTTTTCGAGGTCGGGATCGCCGACGAGCGCGCCGTCGGTATGGCAACTGCCGCAGCCGAGCAGCTCCACGAGGTACTCGCCCCTGTAGACCTCCTCGCGCGTGGCCGGCGCGAAGCCGCCCGGCCGGGCGCCTGGCGCGTCGATTATCGTCGTTGCCTCGACTTCTTCGTAATCCCCGAGCGGATCGGCGGACTGCGAAGCCGCGCAGCCCGCGAGCAGCAGCAAGAGCGATAAATTTCTCAAAGCGCGCATGATTCCCGTTTCCTGCCGTATCCGGACGTATGTTCCGCGACCCCGCGACGCAGTTGTATACCGGAAAACCGCTACCCAGGAAAGCGGCCCCGGTGAACGGTGCCGTTTCCCTGCTTGCCACTGCTTTATTTCGGCTCGTAACTGGCCCTCGATTAGCCAAGGCGACCCGGCAGGCCGCGTGAAACCGTTCCCGGTCCGACATTTCCGCACGCAGGGCAGCGCATCCTCGTCGAGCAGGTTGTTGACTCCGATGCTGAAGGCGCAAGCGGGCACGATGTTTTATTCGCTCGTCATTCGAGTACCATTGAGCACTCAATGATCGCTGTCTGGCGTGTTACTCCGCTCTGTCGGCGCCCG
>JBFISV010000045.1:0-12813 GCA_041608415.1 Woeseiaceae bacterium | reverse complement strand
GGCAATCAGAGCCAGGCCGCCGGAATTCTCGGCATCAACCGCGGCACGCTGCGCAAGAAACTGAAGACCTACTGCCTGATTCAGTAAAGGATCCCTATGTTCACCGTCCGCCGCGCGCTCGTCAGCGTTTCTGACAAGAGCGCGCTGATCCCGTTTGCCAGGGGACTCGCCGACCTCGGCATCGAGATACTGTCGACCGGGGGTACTGCCATCAGGCTGCGGGACGCGGGCATCGATGCCATCGACGTGGCTGACAAGACCGGCTTTCCGGAGATCATGGACGGCCGCGTGAAAACCCTGCACCCGAAAATACACGGCGGACTGCTCGGGCGACGCGGCAGGGACGAAGATGTAATGGGCAGACACGGTATCGAGCCCATCGATCTCCTGGTCGTCAATCTCTACCCGTTCGAACAGACCATCGCACGCGCGGATGCGACGATCGATGACGCCATCGAAAACATCGATATCGGCGGGCCCGCGATGCTGCGTGCGGCGTCGAAAAACCACGACGGCGTTGCGGTCGTCGTCGACCCCTCCGATTACGAGAGCGTGCTCGAGAAACTCCGCAACGGCGAATTGCGCCTCGAAGACCGGCGCCGGCTCGCCGCAAAAGCCTATGCACACACGGCAGCGTACGACACGGCGATTACGCAGTACCTGTCCGGCGCGCTCGGGGACGATGCGCTGGGTGAGCGCTTCCTGTATGCGGGATCGCGGCTGGAAAAATTGCGCTACGGCGAGAATCCGCACCAGGAGGCGGCATTTTACGTCGATCAGCACGCGCCGGCGGGGAGCCTCGCTGCCGCGCGGCAGCTGCAGGGCAAGGCGCTGTCGTTCAACAACATTGCCGACAGCGACGCCGCGCTCGAGTGCGTCAGGCAGTTCGATCGACCGGCCTGCGTCATCGTCAAGCATGCGAACCCTTGCGGCGTCGCCGTCGCGGACGACATCATCGGCGCTTACGAAAATGCGTTCAAGACCGACCCGACGTCGGCGTTCGGCGGGATCATTGCGTTCAACCGGCCGCTCGATGCGAACACGGCGGCGGCCATTCTCGAGCGGCAATTCGTGGAGGTCATCATAGCGCCCGGGATCGACGCCGACGCTGCGGCGGTCACCGCAAAAAAACCCAACGTACGCGTACTCGCAACGGGCGAGCGGCAGGAAGCGTCGGATGCCGCGCGCGTGCTCGAGTTCAGGAAAGTCGGCGGCGGCCTGCTCGTACAGGATACCGATACCGGCCGATTGAACGGCGAACTCAACGTCGTCACCGACAAAACGCCGACGTCGGCTCAGGTCAACGACCTGTTGTTCGCCTGGACCGTCGTCAAATACGTGAAATCGAACGCGATCGTCTTCTGCAAGGACAACATGACCGTCGGCGTCGGCGCCGGCCAGATGAGCCGCGTCTACAGCACCCGGATAGCGGCGCTCAAGGCCGCCGACGAAGGCCTCGACGTCAAAGGCTCCGTGCTGGCGTCGGATGCGTTTTTTCCGTTTCGCGACGGCATCGATGCCGCGGCCGAAACGGGCGTTGCGGCCATCATTCAACCGGGCGGCTCGATGCGCGACGACGAAGTGATCCAGGCCGCCAATGAACACGGATTGGCCATGGTCTTCACCGGCATGCGGCATTTCCGGCATTGATATGAGCTTCTCCGGGAATTAGAAAGAGGCGGGCCGCGAGCGCTGACCTCGTCATCGTCACTGCTCGCTCCGCTGCGCTTTACCTCCGATGACGACGTCAGTGCTTACAGCCACGACACTTTTTTGAGCGATTCGAGACCAAGAGTTTTTATCAATGCGCGTACTTATTGTCGGTTCAGGGGGGAGGGAGCATGCGCTGGCATGGCAGTGCGCGAGTTCCGGGCACGAGGTCATCGTCGCGCCGGGCAACGCGGGCACTGCGCGCGAGGCGAACGTTCGCAACGTCGCTATCGGCGCCGAGGATATCGACGCACTGCTCGAACTCGCTGCCGCGGAAAGTATCGAGCTGACGATCGTCGGCCCCGAGGCGCCGCTCGTAGCCGGCATTGTCGACCGCTTCGACGAGGCAGGCCTCGCCTGCTTCGGCCCGAGCGCCGCGGCAGCACAGCTCGAAGGTTCGAAAGCGTTCACGAAGGACTTTCTCGCTCGACACCATATCCCGACGGCCGCGTTCGAGACCTTTTCGGAGCTGGAACCGGCACTCGCGTACATTCGCGAGCGCGGCGCGCCCAGCGTGATCACGGCCGACGGCCTTGCCGCCGGTAAAGGTGTCATCGTCGCGAGGACGATCGACGACGCCGAACGGGCGGCGACCGACATGCTTGCACGCGACAAGTTCGGCGATGCCGGTGCACGCATTGTCGTCGAGGACTTTCTCGACGGCGAGGAAGCGAGCTTTATCGTCATCACCGACGGTGAGGCGATACTGCCGCTCGCCACGTCGCAGGATCACAAGGCACGCGACGAAGGCGACGTCGGTCCGAACACGGGCGGCATGGGCGCCTACTCCCCGGCGCCCGTCATCACGGCGGACGTCGAACGACGCATCATGGAAAAGGTAATCCAGCCGACGCTCAAGGGCATGTACGTCGATGGCGCGCCGTACCTGGGCTTTCTGTACGCGGGACTCATGATCATGGCCGACGGTACGCCCAGGGTCATTGAGTTCAATTGCCGCATGGGCGACCCGGAAACGCAGCCGATCATGATGCGCCTGAAGTCCGACCTGGCCGCGATCTGCAAAGCAACGCTCGACGGCAAACTCGCGGATACCACTGCGCGGTGGGACGAACGCGCCGCACTCGGCGTCGTCATGGCGGCCGGCGGTTACCCCGAACGCTACGATAAGGGGCGTGTGATCGCCGGCCTCGAGAACGCCGACGGCGCGCTGCAAAAAGCGTTTCATGCCGGCACGTCGATCGCCGGCGACGACGTTGTAACCAGCGGCGGCCGCGTCTTATGTGTCGTCGGGCTCGGCGACGACGTACGCGAGGCGGCCAGCCGGGCCTACGGGGCCGTCGACGCGATAAGCTGGGACGGCGCGTACTTTCGTCGCGACATCGGTCACCGCGCAATCGCTCGCGAGCGGGGCTGACGGCGATGATTTCGACCGCCGAGGCAAGGCGGAGGATTCTCGCGGCGGTCCGCTCTCTCGAATCGGAAACGGTGCCGCTCGACGAGGCTGCGGGCCGCGTGTTGCGGCAGGTCGTTCGCGCCGAACGCGACCAGCCGCCATTCGATCGGGTCATGATGGACGGCATTGCGATCGCCTACGCCGATTTCGCAAGCGGTCGACGCGCGTTCGAGATTCAGGGCACGCAGGCCGCCGGCGACGCCGCGCTCACGCTCGAAGACGGCAAGGCGATCGAGATCATGACCGGCGCGTCGTTACCGGTTGGCGCGGACTGCATCATTCCCGTCGAACGCATTATCGTCGACGACGCCGGAGCCCGTGTCGAAGCGCACTATGCCGCCGAGGCACGCCAGTTCATCCACGCGCGCGGCTCGGATCACGAGCAGGGCGCCGAGCTGCTGTCACCCGGCACGCGTATCTCCTCGATGGAAGTCGCAATTATCGCTTCCTGCGGCATGCCCGCGGTCACGGTTGCAAGACGGCCCGTCGTTCGCGTCATTTCGACCGGCAACGAACTCGTGAAAGCGGGCGAACCGATCCAGGCGCACCAGATCAGGCTCTCAAACGGACCCGCCGTGGTCGCGATGCTTGCAGAACACGGCTACGGCGATGCGCAACACGAACATCTCGTCGACGAACCCGACGTCCTGCGAAAACGCATCGCGCGGCACCTGTCGCACTCGGGCGTTCTCATCCTGAGCGGCGGCGTATCGATGGGCAAGGCCGACTACGTCCCCGCGGTCCTCGAAGAACTCGGCGTAAAAGTCGATTTCCACAAGATCAGCCAGCGACCCGGCAAACCGATGTGGTTCGGCATCGGTCCGCAGGGTCAGGCGGTATTCGCGCTGCCGGGGAACCCCGTCTCGACGCTCGTCTGTTGCCGCCAGTACGTGATCCCCGCGCTGCACCATATGTCCGGCATGCCGCCCGCCCCGCCGCAATTCGCCTCGCTGACGGCGGACGTGATATTCGAGCCGAGGCTCACAAATTTCCTGCCCGTCAGGCTGCTGTCGAATGCCGCGGGACAGGTGCTCGCGATGCCGGTGCATACCAATACGTCGGGCGATTTCACGGCGCTGGCGGGCACCGACGGTTATGTCGAACTCGCGCTCGAGCAGACCGAGTTCAAGGCGGGCACGACCGTGCCGCTGCATCGCTGGCATCTTTGATCCGCGCCGCGTTCGGCCGGCACTTTGCGTCGCAAGCGCATTGCTCGCCCGCGTTGTCGCGCTTGCATCAGTCGGGTTCACCGCCGTAAGCTGAATGCCGGCTCGGACCTGAGGTTTCTTCGAGACCGCAATGGGAACCGTAACGAACATCAAGAGGTCGCGTTTCGCGGTCGGTGATCTCATCCATCACAGGCTCTTCGACTACCGCGGCGTGATCGTGGATGTGGACGCAACGTTCCAGGCCAGCGAGGCGTGGTACGAGGCCGTTGCACGATCACGCCCGCCGAAGGATGCACCGTGGTACCACGTTCTCGTGCACGGAGCCTCGCACACGACCTACGTCGCCGAGCGCAATCTCGAGCCCGACGAGTGCGCGGAACCGATAAGACATCCCATGCTCGAGCACTTCTTTGCGCGATTCGCAAACGGTCGCTACGTCCGCGTCGAACGCAATAACTAGGGAAGCGCCGAGATCGGGTGTCCAGAATACGGTATCCTGATCATACGAATCCCAGGCCGAAGTTGTCAGCACCTCATTTATGAAAAAACTGCAGGAATCGACGTGAAATATCAACTCGCCCAATTCAATATCGCCCGTTTCCGACTGCCGCAAGATCATCCTGTCAACGCCGATTTCGTCAACAACCTGGATCGGGTCAACAAAATCGCCGAGTCGCAACCGGGCTTCATTTGGCGATTTACCGGCGAAGGCAACGATGCTCTCGACGTACAGGCATTTGACGATCCCAACGTGGCGGTAAATATGTCGGTCTGGTCCGACCTCGAATCATTGGGTGCATTCGTGTATCGAAACGATGAGCACCTTGCCATCATGCGCCGACGCAATGAGTGGTTCGAGAAAATCAAGGTTCATCTCGTACTGTGGTGGGTGGAAGAAGGTCACATCCCGACGATTGACGAGGCAAAGCACAGGTTGTCGTTATTGTTGCAGCATGGCCCGACTGAACAGGCTTTTACTTTCAGACAGCCTTATCAGCCACCCGGTGGACCGCATATCGCCCCCGTAATGGATGAATGCGCCTAGCCCGGATATTGCACCAAGGCGGCAAACGGCTGATCGAATCCGTCTGAATTTGCTGCAGTTTCATCCGTGTTTGCGGGATTCAGGGCGGTCACGATTTGTACGCCGTTTGCCTATCGCGATCCTGGCTGGTTCCCGTGCGCCTGAGCTTGGCCTTCACTCAAGTGATAGCTATTGCTATGACTTTCGCTCCAGGACTGCCCTCAGACACACGAGCCCCGCGCCAGAGTCGCGATCCTTGGTGCGATATCCGGGTTAGTTCGCCCGGCCCAGGCCGCAAACAGGCGATGGGTCTCGGCGGGGCCGCGTCATTCGCTTTCGGCATGTAGCCGCGGCTCGGCCGTGCGCTCGGCGCCGCAACAATGGCTTTCATCGACGCTCGCAGCGACGAGGCCAGCTTATCGGCGTCGTAATAAGCGCCGTCTTCGGCCGGCATGGGGTCTTTGCTGACGACGATCTCGAGGCTCGACGAAACCCGGGTGCGCGACGTGCGGCTGTCGACGGCGACCGTCGTAACCGGGCGGGTCGTCGTCTTGCAGCCGAGCAGGCCGCAATCGCGTTCCACGACGCGCTCATGACAAAATCCTGATGACGGCGACGGCGCGGACGTTGCCGTCATTTCCGTTTGGCGTGAAATCGGGCGGCAATTTGAAGATTTCCCTGATGCTGGCAATTGCATTCTGGTCTGTACTCGCGCTGACGCTTGCGATCGAGGAAATTTTTTTCGTCTCGTGGGCGCGAACATCGGCGTTTGCGATTTCGTCGACGATCTTCGTTGCGATCATTGCGCTGGGCTGGGTGCTGGCCCACGCCGACGAAAACGGCATTGCGCTGCCCCGGGCTTTAAAGCTTGCCGTGGTTGCGTTGCCGCCGGTCGCCGTTCCCTACTACCGCTTCCGGTATTTCGGTGCCAGGAGCGGTTTCATATTCCTTGCGTGGCTGCTGACCTGTTTTGTCGCCTTGCTTGCCGTCTTGACGCTCACCGACTACCTGGTGAACGGCGCTACTGCCCGTGGTGTTGCATTTGCAGCCAGCGTGCCCGAAACTGGTTTGCGGTTCTGTCGAAGTGCCGGAGTGAGCCGGACATGAGCGCTGCATTGCGTGCCATTCAAGCCGACATTACGACGCTCGCCGTAGACGCCATCGTCAACGCCGCGAACTCGACCCTGCTTGGCGGCGGCGGCGTGGACGGCGCCATTCATCGGGCCGCCGGTCCCGGGCTCGTGGCCGAATGCCGATCCCTGGGCGGTTGCGCAACCGGCGAGGCAAAGCTGACCGGTGCGCACCGTCTGCCCGCCCGGTACGTCATTCATACGGTCGGCCCGGTATGGCGGGGCGGGACCGCAGGCGAGCCGGAGCAGCTCGAGTCCTGCTATCGATCCTCGCTTGCCCTCGCATCAAGGCACGGCATCGCGACAATTGCATTCCCGGGCATCAGTACCGGTATCTATGGTTTCCCGGTATCGCGGGCGGCGCGAATCGCGGTGGCCACGACCCGGGCGTACCTGGAGCGTAATTCGGCGGATATCTCGGAGGTCACCTTCTGCTGCTTTTCGGCCGACGACCTGAGAATCTATGCACGCTTGTTGGCGCGGGCCGACGCATGAACACGCTCCGCGTTCAGCCTCCCGGCCCGGTGCCGGGCTTCGTTGAAAACGCGCACATCGTGCCGCCAGCCGAACGCCCATTATTCGCGACTTTAGCTGGTAGAATTCGACCTGGAAACAAGGAGTCAACGATGCCGAGTACGAACCAATCGATAACCGTCGATGCACCGATCGACGAGGTATGGAGCCGTTTCGCCGACTTCCACGACCTTTCCTGGGCGCCCAATGTCATCACCAGCGTCGAGAAAGTCGGCAGCACAGACGGCGGCACGCCGGGTGCGAAACGAATTCTCAACGAGGCGTTTCACGAAACCCTGCTCGAAATAGACAGCGACGGTCATTCGCTCAAGTATTCGATCGATGACGGACCGTCTCCGGTATCGAAGGACGAGGTCAGCAATTACGTCGGGGTCGTCAAGCTGAGCCCGTCCGCGGAGCGCGACGGCACCCTCGTCGAATGGACGTCGTCCTGGGAGTCCGACGTCGACGACGCGGTCGAGTTCTGTCACGGCATTTACGTCGCCCTGTTGGGCGAACTGGGCAAGTCCTTCGAACGCTGACCGTCATGACGGGCCGCACGAATATTTCGCCGCTCGCGCTTTGCGCGGTGACGCTTGCGATCCTGTGCGGGCCGGGAACGGCCATCGCGAAGTGCGAGACTGCCGAGATTGTCGTTCGCGGACCCGGCATTGGCGATTCGCTGTCGGTCCCGGCGGCGGAAGGAGCCGCCGGTTTCAACGTCTGGAACGGACCGCGGGTACGGATTAACGGCAAGGCCGTTCACCTCGATCCGGCACATGCGCGCGGCAATTTCGTCGACTGGCGACACGGACCCGTTGCGGCGCCGCCCGATGGCAGCTCGAATTTTCGAATATCGTTTTTGTGCAGATTCGAGGCACCAGCGGGAGTGCAGGAGATCTACGCGATCGACTACTCTTTCTTGCCGGGCATCGACGGCGGTTATGTGTACCTCCCGGGCCGGAATGACGCACGCTACGCGTCCAATGTTGCGACGATCATCCACGGCGCCGAGGGAAACTGGTATCGTTCGACGCAGGACTGGGAACGAATTATCCGTCCGATACTCGAGAACGCCATCGGTAATTAGCGCCAGTCTGACGACTCGGCCCGTCGGGCTCATCGTTTGCCGTATCGATCGCGGACCGCTGATGCGTGCGGGGAGGGACAATGATCAGGCCCATTGTGTTCTTCGATATCGCGGGTGACGACGATTCGGCACTCAAGAGCTTTTATGCGTCGATCTTCGGTTGGCAGCCGGATCGCAGCGGCCAGTTCAGTATTGAGGTCGAGTCACCGCTCCGAGCGGCCATCCGCAGGGATCCGGCCGAGAAGCGCATATACGTCGGAGTACCGGATGTTGCTGCAGCCCTGGCCGACATCGAGCGTTCCGGCGGTTCGGTCGATGCCGCTCGATTCGAGGTGCCGGGAGTCGCGGTGCTCGGGCTGTTCCGCGACCCGGCCGGCAACCCGATGGGCCTCGTCGAAATGGACGGCAGCAACCCCCGCATTCCGTGAGCGAGCGACACGACAACGGCCGCGCGAGCGGATGGCGCGGACAATATCGCGCATGATCTGGGCGGGATTCCGTTGCGCGCCGTAGTTTTCGACATCGATGGCACCCTGATTCAGTCCGCGTCGGTCGACGACGCGTTGTACAAAGACGCCGTCCGCTCCGTTCTGGGCCCGGTTCGATTCCGTCCGTCGCAGAGCGATTACGAATTCGTGACGGATTCGGGCATCCTGCTCGAAATTCTGCGAGACAACTCGATACCGACCAGGCCGTCTCTGGCAACGGCGATCAAAGCGCGCTTCGTCGAGGCACTGGGCACACACATCGCCAGCCACGGGCCTTTTGCGGAGGTACCCGGCGCCAGGCGGTTCATCGAGGCGTTGCGCTCGTCACGAGACAGCGCTGTCGCGATCGCGACGGGCGGCTGGCGGGAGACCGCGCTTCTGAAACTGGAATCGGCGGGCTTCGATTGCGCCGAAGTGCCGCTCGCGACGTCGGACGATTCGCACGATCGGACGGAAATCATGCGCACCGCCGTCTCGAAGCTCGGTCGCGAATTTCGCTCGGTCACTTACTACGGCGACGGTCCCTGGGACCGGGATGCGTGCGCGGTCCTGGGCTGGCGCTTCGTTCCGGTCGGACCCGCATTGAGCGGCATCGACGCTTTCCCGGATTCGGAGCCACGTTGAATTTTTTCGAGACGCGTACCTGGATCGGGCCGTGCGTATGCGCATGTCTACGTTTTCGAAACTCGCGAATGCCGCTCGCGGCCTCGAGCGCCTGCGGCGCAACCAGGACATCCTCGAGCGGGACGAGTTCGACATCGGCTATCGTATCCTCATAGCGAAGGTCGGACGGCACGACGGCGGCTGACGCACGCCAGGGTTCGCTGAGCCTCACGGCAGCGACTTGCACGCAGACGCCTTGCACAAGATACTTGGGGCACCCCAACACCGGCCCACGGGAACTCGCAGACATGAGCGAGGCGACTGTTTTCGAAGGCGGATGCCTGTGCGGGTCGATTCGATATCGATCTGTTGCGGCGCCGCTCCGGGGCGTAATCTGCCATTGTTCGATGTGCCGCAGGCATTCGGGCGCACCGGCATTGATGTTCGTGCATTTCCCGCTCCAATCGTTCGCCTGGCTCGGCGACGAGCCGACTCGTTATCGATCGTCCCGCTTCGCGGAGCGCGGTTTCTGCCCGCGTTGCGGCAGTACGCTCACGATGCACGAGGAGGTTCTCTCGGACCGGGTCCAGGTAACCGTCGGCAGTCTCGACACGCCGGGGCGCGTCACGCCGGACGATCACGTCTGGACAGAGGAGCGGCTGGCGTGGTTTGAAATCGACGATGGCCTGCCGAGATTTTCGGCGAGCAGCGATGCGGTTGCCAGCAAGGCCTGAAGCGCCGGCGGGGGGGCGCTTGTGTGCGGACCGGCTTCGCATCGACGTGGCGCCGGGACGAGACGCGAGGTGAGTCGCTGAAATGGATAGCCCCATGCACGCGTATTACTGGCCGATGTTGACTCTGTTCCTGTGGACTTTCGCAGTCATGTTGCGAAACGTCCAGGTGCGAGTCGCCAGCGTTCTGAAAGGCGAACTCACGAACGAGTACTTCGAGCTGTTCCGGGGCGCGCAGCCATCCGATGTCGTCATCAAGACCGGCAATCACCTCAAAAACCTGTTCGAATTCCCGCTGCTGTTTTACGCCATCCTGCTCGTTGCGGCACACCTGGGGACGACCGGGAATTTCATGGTTCCGCTGGCGTGGCTGTACGTCGCGCTCCGCATCGGTCACGGTATCGTGCATCTCACCTTCAATTATGTGCCGCTCCGTTTCGCATTGTTCCTGTTGAGCAATATCGTGCTGTTGATCCTCTGGGTATCGGTTGGAGTCGCTGCCTGATGCACGTCGATGCGCATCGCCGCACGGCGATTCGCCGGCCCGGAACACGTCGTCTGACCGCAGCCGACGGGGTGTTGCGGCCCGAGCGCCGCACGCGACATGAAGATTAGCGCGGCGCGCAAATACGCGCTGTCGTTGCCCGAAGTCAGCGAGGAGCCGCATTTCAAATACACCTCGTTCCGGATCGGAGGCAAGATCTTCGCGACCGTGCCACCCGACGAGAAGTCGCTGCACGTCTTCGTCGGCGACGAGCGTCGCGAGCTGGCGGTTGCGATGTTTCCGGATGCCTGCGAACCGCTCTTTTGGGGTAAAAAGGTCGTTGGCGTCAAGGTCATGCTGTCCCGCGCCGTAGCGGCCGACGTCGAGGATTTGCTGCTGTCGGCCTGGCAACGCAAGGCTCCGAAACGGCTGCTTGCGGATCACGGGTAACCAACCGCGCGCGCGGCAGCTGCCGTTCGTCGCCGTCGGCCGCGCTCGCCTTGCGGCTGCCATGCTGCTGCAAGATACTGGGTTTTTCACAGGCCGTCCGCGGGCGGCTCGGAGGTTCCGGATGGCAGGGTATTCGGCAACGCCGCTCGCCGCGAAACTCGGAATCAGGCCCGGTTCGCGGGTGAAGACCTTACGTGCCCCGGGCAACTATCCGCAGCTGCTCGATCCGCTACCCGAAGCGGCGCTCGTATCCGCGAGTCTGCGAGGCAATATCGACATCTGGCACCTTTTCACGAAGCGCCGGGCGGGGCTTTCCGCCGAGCTCGAGCGCGCGATGAAGAGCATCCCCCCGAACGGGGTGATTTGGGTGTCCTGGCCGAAAAAGGCATCCGGAGTTGCGACCGACATGTCGGAAGACGAGATCCGCCGCGCCGCGCTGCCGCTTGGCCTCGTGGACGTCAAGGTCTCTGCCATCGACGATACGTGGTCGGGATTGAAGCTCGTGATACGCAAAAGCAATCGAAAGTGACGGCGGCGGCGCCGCCGGCTGCAGCGGAACCCGTCTGCGCACGACTCATCGCTCCGAGCTGCCCTGCCATCGCAGCAATCGGACGCTCGCTCGGCGCTGCATGTGGCGACCGGGGCTGAATGAAGGACTCGTCGATGCCTTACCTGCTGGCCGCCGACCTGCTGTTATTTATCCACGCGCTGTTCGTGGCGTTCGTCGTCATCGGCCTGCTGCTGATATTTGCGGGTCGGCTTCGGGCATGGTCCTGGGTCAGGAATCCGTGGTTCCGGCTGGCGCACCTCGCTTGCATTGCGATCGTCGTACTGCAGTCGTGGCTGGGCATCGTGTGCCCCCTCACGACCTGGGAAATGGGGCTACGCACGAGGGCCGGCGACGCCACCTACGCGGGCTCGTTCATTGCATACTGGCTGGGCCGGCTCCTCTACTACGAGGCGCCCGAATGGGTGTTCGCTGCCGCCTACACGGCGTTCGGGTCGCTGGTCGCCGCCGCCTGGCTATGGGTGCGGCCACGTCCGTTCCGCGCATCCGGGCGCACCGCCCGCCGCTGACAGCGCGCGTCGTTGCTTGCGGCCGAAACGCAGCTGCCAGATACTAGGCAGTATCTTGCTCGGAGCGCCTGCCGCCGACGAAAACTCTGGAACGTAAAGCCGACGATGAGCAACAAACAGATTCGACACCTGCTGACGAGACTCTCCAACGAGATTCAGAACACCGAATTGGACGCCGACACGCGCGAGCTCGTGCGGGAACTCGACGACGACATTCACGATTTGCTGGACACGAATGGCGTCGAGGCGAAGCTTTCGGCCGTGCTGGAACGCGCAGAGGCCCTCGAGGCCGATTTCGCGACGAAACACCCGACCGCCGAGCGATTTTTGCGGGAACTCATGGATGCACTCGCGCGCATGGGCATTTGACGGAGGCCATGAACGGACCCCGAAAATTCGATCCCGCCGCGCACGTGATCGGCATCGATCGCGGCCTCGCCGCCTCGACGCTGCCCGAGCAACCGGATCCACCGCTGCCGTTTGCGGGCATGACCTTCGGCGTCGCCACGATGTCCGAGAATTCGCCGCACGGCGGCGAAATGCATCCGGATGGCGACGAAGTTCTGTACCTGATCGCCGGGCGGGCGCGCGTGGTATTTCTGGACAGCGCCGCCGAGGACGTCGAAATGCAGCCCGGCGACGGTCTTGTCGTGCCCAAAGGCACCTGGCACCGGGTCGACATACTCGAGCCGTGTCAAATCGCCTACCTGACACCCGGGCCGAACAACGAATTCCGGCCGCTCGGCGGCCAGGGCTGACGCCGGCATGCGTGGTGCCTGCACGTGCACTTGAACCTGGAAACGCCGGCACCGTACCCTGAGCGGCGACCGGGTTGAGATGGTCGGTATCGTTTGAGCACTGTCCGCTACGCCGCATACGGCTCCAATCTGCATCCGCTGAGATTGGCGGCCCGGATCGGCTCGGCAAAGC
>JBFISV010000044.1:0-12853 GCA_041608415.1 Woeseiaceae bacterium | reverse complement strand
CGGTCGACGTGTTCCAGACCGGCTCGGGCACGAGTTCGAACATGAACGCCAACGAGGTGATCGCCCACCTCGCGACGCGCATCCTGGGCGCCGACGTGCACCCGAATGACCACGTCAACATGAGCCAGAGCAGCAACGACGTGATTCCGACCTGCGTGCACCTGAGTGCCGCCATCGCCGTCAACGACAGCCTGCTGCCGGCTCTCGCGCACCTGTCGGCGACGCTCGAGAACAAAGCGCGCGAGAACGACGACGTCGTCAAGACCGGCCGCACGCACCTCATGGATGCGATGCCCGTGACCCTCGGCCAGGAACTCGACGGCTGGCGTGCGCAGGTCGATCACGCCTGCGAACGGCTCGGAGACACGCTCGCGCGCCTCGCGGCGCTTGCGCAGGGCGGCACTGCGGTCGGCACGGGCATCAACGCGCACCCGAAATTCGGCGACAAGGTGGCACTGCTGCTGTCGGAGCGCAGCGGTATCGCGTTCCATTCCGCGGCCTCCAAATTCGAATCCCTGAGCAGCCAGGACACCGCGGTCGAGACGTCGGGCCAGCTACGGGTACTGGCTGTAAGCCTCAGCAAAATCGCGAACGACTTGCGATGGATGAATTCGGGGCCGCTGGCGGGCATCGGCGAGATCGAATTGCCGGCGCTGCAGCCGGGCTCGAGCATCATGCCGGGCAAGGTGAACCCCGTGATTCCGGAGGCGGTCGCCATGGTCGCGGCGCAGGTCGTCGGCAATGACGCCACGATCGCAATGGCCGGCCAATCCGGTAATTTTCAGCTCAACGTGATGCTGCCCGTTGTCGCCTACAACCTGCTGCAGAGCATCGAGTTGCTGGCAACTGCATCGACCTGCCTGGCCGACAAAGCGATCGCGGGCTTCACCGTGAACCGGCAAAACATCGACCGCGCGTTGCATCGCAATCCGATTCTCGTCACCGCGCTGAACCCCGTCATCGGCTACGAGAAGGGGGCTGCAGTCGCCAAGAAGGCCTACAAGGAAGGCCGCCCGGTCAAGGACGTCGCGAAGGAGATGACGGACCTGACCGATGACGAACTCGATCGGCTGCTCGACCCGGCGGCGCTCACGGAGGGCGGTATCAAGCATTGAGCGCGATGCCCGATGCCCGCAACGTCACCGTCGCGCTGCTACGCGCCCGCCTTGCCGATTCGCGCCTGCCCGACGATCCCGCCAGGGCGAGCCTGCCGGCCGACGCCGAAGCATGGCCCGCAGAGGTCGTGCGCGAATTCGGCACGGCACTGAAACCGGCCGGCGTGCTCATACCGATAATCGAGCGCGCGCCGCACCTGACCGTCCTGATGACGCGCCGTGCGGCCGAACTCAAGCATCATGCGAGCCAGATTGCGTTTCCGGGCGGCCGCATGGAGGAGGGTGATCGCGACATCCGCGCGACCGCATTGCGTGAGACCCACGAGGAGATCGGGGTCGCCCCGGCCGATGTGGCCGTGCTGGGCTCTCTCGACCCGCTGCCGACCGTGACGGGCTACGCCGTGACGCCGATCGTTGGTGTGATTTCACCGCAGCAGGACATCGAGATCGACCGGTCCGAGGTCGAGGTCGCGTTCGAGGTGCCGCTCGCGTTCCTGTTCGACGAGGCGAATGCGCATCAGTTGCTGCGGACGTATCGGGGGCACAGGATTCCGACGGTGGAATTCCATTTTGCGGGACATCGTATCTGGGGCGCGACGGCCAACATGGTGCTGCGCCTTCGAAAAAAAATACACGGTTAATTAATAGTTTATGAGTTCTATTGATAAATTACTCGAAGTTATGCAAAGGCTGCGCGATCCTCAAAACGGCTGTCCGTGGGACGTCGAGCAAAGCTTTGCGACGATCGCGCCGTACACGCTCGAAGAGGCCTACGAGGTGGCCGATGCGATCGCTCGCGAGGATTACGCGGCACTCCGCGATGAGCTCGGGGACCTGCTGTTCCAGGTCGTGTTCCACGCGCGCATGGCCGAGGAGGCGGGCCTGTTCGGATTCGAGGACGTCGCCGCCGGCGTGAGCGACAAGATGGTCCGCCGACACCCGCACGTGTTCGGCAATCGCGCCGAGCGAGAGGCGGGCGTCGAGGAGGGCAGCTGGGAGCGAATCAAGGCTGCCGAGCGCGCCGGGCGGGCCGACGACCGCAGCGCGCTGGCCGGGATCGCGCGGGCGCTGCCGGCCCTGAAGCGTGCCGAAAAGCTCGGCACGCGCGCCGCGGCGGTGGGATTCGACTGGCCCGACACGCGCGGCGTCAGCGCCAAGATCCAGGAAGAACTCGGCGAACTCGAGCAGGCGGTCGGCCGGCGCGAGCAGGCGCGGATGGAGGAGGAGCTCGGCGACCTGCTGTTCAGCGTCGTCAACCTCTCGCGGCACCTCGATCTCGATCCGGAAAAAGCGCTGTCGACGGCGAATGCCAAGTTCGAGGAACGCTTCCGCGACATGGAGGCGGCGCTTCGCGAATCCGGCAAGGCGCTGAAGGACCTGTCGATGGCCGAGCTCGAGCAGGCCTGGCGGTTGGCCAAGAAGCGCCTCGCCTGAGCCGTTTGCGCGTTCATGACCCGTTCAGTTTGCCGGCCCTGACCGGCCGCCCCGTGTTCAGCAGCGATTCAGTGGCGCGGGCCTAGTCTTGTTGCGAGGCTGGTATTGGGCCGGCCGCAATCAAGGAAGAAAGGACCATGAACATTCGACACCTGGCAACAGCCGTTTTGTTCACGCTGCCGTTTGCGGACCCCGCGCTTGCCGGGCATGACGGCGAGACGACCTACGTGCGCGGTCATCGCGATGCCGTGGTTGCGGTGAGCAGCCACGCGCAACGGGCCCGCGGCCCGCAATACGATTACGCGCGCGTGCTGAGCGCGAAACCGATTGTCCGCTACGTCACCGTGCGGACGCCCGTGCGCGAGTGCTACCGCGACGTCGAGTATTACACCGTTGAACGTCGCCGCCCCGGCGGCGGCGGCACGCTGGTAGGCGCCATCGTCGGCGGCGTCATCGGTCACCAGTTCGGCAGCGGCCGCGGCAACGACGCCGCGACGGTTGCCGGGACGCTGATCGGCGCCGCCGTGGGCAGCGAGTCCGCGCGGCAGAAACATGCCCGCTACGGCGGCTATGAGACGGTGCGGCACTCGCGGCCGGTCGAACGCTGCAGTACGCGCGTCGCGGAACGCGAGGAGCGGCACATCGACGGGTATCGAGTGATTTACTCGTACAACGGCCGCAAGTATGCGACCGACATGCCCTACGACCCGGGCCGCGAACTCCGCGTGCGCGTCGACATTCGCCCGGCCGGGTGAGCAGGCCCTGGGACTTGTGAACCGGCGCGTTGCAATCGGCCGGGCGACATATGACACTGGGTCACTGGCGTGACGAGCGACAGGCACCAGAAAATCTGATGAATCACGTATTGAAAGCCGGTCTGACAATAGCGCTGTGCCTGTTCGCCGCCGCGACGCCGCGGCTGACGGATGCGATGGCGCGTTCGGCCGGGACCGGGGCGCCGCCGGTGGGTCTCGAGGCGTCCGTGCGATTCGCCGTGACGCAGCGGGACGGCATGAGCCTGTCGGATGCCGTCGAGTCGGTGCGGCGGCGCGGTAACGTGCAGCGCGTGATCAGCGCCGACACGCGCATCAGCGGCGGTCGCGAAGTCCACTACGTCAAGGTGTTGACGAGGGACGGCAAGGTTCGCACGCACAAGTTCCCGGGCCGGAAACGCAACTAATGCGAATGCTCGTGATCGAAGACGATGCGACGCTGCGCGATTCCCTCAGCCGCCGCCTCGCCGAGGACGGCTTCGCGGTCGAGCAGGCGGCGGACGGTCGCGAAGGGCTCTACTTTGCGCTCGAATACCCCGTCGACCTCGCGATCGTCGACCTCGGATTGCCCGAAATGTCGGGCCTCGACATCATTCGCCAGGCCCGCGAGCGGGGCAAGACCTACCCGATCCTGATCCTGACCGCGCGCGACCGCTGGCAGGACAAAGTCGACGGCCTGAGTGCGGGCGCCGACGATTACGTCGTGAAGCCGTTTCACTACGAAGAGGTCAGCGCGCGCGTCAATGCGCTGCTGCGCCGCGCGGGAGGCTGGGCCTCGTCGACCCTGAGCGCGGGACCGGTGACGCTGGACATGTCGCGCCAGGAGGTCAAGGTCGACGGCGATGTCGTCGAGCTGACCAGCTTCGAGTACAAGATCATTGAATACCTCATGGTGCGCGCCGGTGAGGTCATTTCGAAAACGGAGCTGACCGAGCGGCTTTACGACCAGGATTTCGAACGCGACAGCAACGTCATCGAGGTGTTCATCGGCAGGCTGCGTAAAAAGCTCGACCCCGAAAATTCGATCAAGCCGATCGAAACACTGCGTGGTCGCGGCTACCGCTTTGCCCTCGAGCGAAACCAGTCCGGCTGAAGACGCGATGTCGTCCTTAAGCGCGCGCCTGTTGGTTTCAGTCAGCGTGCTGCTGCTGTTTTTCTTCGGTGCGACGATCGTCGTGCTCGACACGGCGTTCGTGTCCGCGGGCGAGCAGGCGCGCGAAGACATCCTCGACGGCCACCTGATGCAGCTCCTGGCCGCCGCCGAACCGAACGATAGCGGTGCGCTCAGCTTGCCCGGCGACCTGTTCGAAGCGCGATTCAACAGCATCGGCTCCGGCCTTTACGCGGAGTTGCTGGCCGACGACGGACGAGTCCTGTGGCAATCGCGCTCGGCGCTCGGCATGACCTTGCCGGCCGCCCCGGCGCCCGGTCTGGGCGAGCACCGCTTCGCACGCGAGGGACTGCCCGACGGCACGCCGCTGCTGACGCTGAGCCTCGCCGTGCAGTGGGAATTCCCCGACGGCAACCTTAAGCCCTACGTGTTCAAGGTGTCCGAGAGCCTCGACGCCTTCAACGCACAGGTCGCGGGCTTCCGGCGGCAGCTGTTCGGCTGGTTCGCGGCCGTCGCAGGTATAATGCTGCTCGCGATCTACATCCTGATGCGCAGCATCCTGCGACCGCTCCGGCAGGTGGAATCGGAGATCCGGGAGGTCGAAGCGGGCGATCGCGTGTCACTGTCCGAAGACTTCCCGACTGAGCTCGCGGGCGTGGCCCGCAACATGAATTTGCTGATCGACAGCGAGCGCGCGCGCTCGGATCGTTACAGGTACACGCTCGACAATCTCGCCCACAGCCTCAAGACGCCGCTCGCCGCGATGCGCTCGCTGCTCAACGACGCCGGCGGCGGCGAGCTGGGCACGCGCGCGAACGAGCAGATCGACCGCATGGACGAGATCGTGCGCTATCAGTTGCGCAAGCCGGCGGCACCGGCCGACGACCTCCTGCTGACCCCGGGGCCCGTGGCAAACGAAATCGACCGCCTGGTCAGCGGCCTCAGAAAGGTCTATCACGACAAGCGGCCGGCCATCGACACGCGGATTGCCCCGGGAATGCAGTTTCGCGGCGACACCGGCGACTTCCTCGAACTGGCGGGCAATCTGCTCGACAACGCGTGCAAATGGTGCAGGAAGCGGGTGCGACTGTCGATCGAACCGTCGGACAGCCGGCGTGCCCTCGCGAGCGGCATGAACCTGCGCGTCGAAGACGACGGGCCGGGAATTCCGGCCGAGGCGGCCGAAGCGTTGCTAAAGCGCGGCACGCGACTCGACGAGTCCACGCCGGGCCACGGCATCGGACTTGCCATCGTCAAGGACATCGCGCGCTCCTACGGCGGCTCGCTGGCGATATCCAGGTCTGCGCTCGGCGGCGCCGATATCCTCGTCTCGATACCGCCGATGCCCGGCGCGGCCAAGAAAATGGCTTAGCAAAGCGGCCTGCAAACGGGGCCTACGGAGCACCGCCCTTCGCGAGTTTCTTCTTCGCGAACGTATCCGTGAGGTGCAGGATCGGTTCGACGAGTTCGAGCGGCATCGGGAACACGATCGTATTGGTCTTCTCGTTGGCGATTTCCTTGAGCGTCTGCAGGTAACGCAGCTGCAGGCCCTGCTCCTCGCTGGCCAGCATCTTTGCCGCTTCGGCAATCATCTGTGCCGCCTGTTTTTCGCCTTCGGCATTGATGACTTTCGCGCGTCTCGAGCGTTCGGCTTCCGCCTGCTGGGCGATGGCCCGGATCATGCTCTCGTCCAGGTCGACGTGCTTTATTTCGACGTTCGCGACCTTGATGCCCCAGTTGTCGGTGCGCTGATCGAGGATGCCCTGGATGTCCGCATTGAGCCGCTCGCGCTCGGCGAGCATGTCGTCGAGTTCGTGCTGCCCGAGCACGGACCTGAGTGTCGTCTGCGACAACTGGCTGGTTGCCTCCATGACGTTTTCCACGCGGATGATGGCCTTTTCCGGGTCGACGATGCGGAAATAGATGACAGCGTTCACCTTGACGGAGACGTTGTCCCGGGAAATCACGTCCTGGGTCGGCACGTCGAGCACGATGACTCTGAGGTCTACCTTGACCATCTTCTGCAGCACGGGGATCAGTATGATGAGGCCCGGTCCCTTGACGGTCTGAAAGCGGCCGAGAAAAAAGATCACGCCGCGCTCGTATTCCTTCAGGACCTTGAATACCTGCGAGCCCAAAACGATAAGTGCGGCAAAAATAATGCCTGCTAAGGGGAGAGTCATCCGCTGTTCCTCGAATAGATTGGCTATCCGGAGGTCGCATGCGCGCTCGCGCTGCTGCTCGCGACGGGCTGGACCTCCAGTACGAGGCCATCCATGGCTGTGACGACGACTTCCTGGTCCTTGGAAATCGGTACCTGGCTGCGGGCGGCCCAGGCTTCGCCCTCGAGCCAGACCTTACCCTGACCCGTGAAACTCTGCATCGCTACGCCCGTCCCGCCGATGATCGAGCCCGCGCCCGACACCGCGCCGCGCCGTTGCAGCTTGAGCAGGAAGCCGACGAGCCAAACGACAACCAGGGCCGCAATGACGGCGATGGCGATCACGAAGGGTATCGATATGCCGAATCCCGGCACTCCGCTGTCGAACATCATGATGGCTCCGAATACGAACGCGGCAATACCGCCGAGCCCGAGCGCGCCGAAGCTCGGCGCGAAGGCCTCCGCGATCATCAGGCCGATACCGAGTATGAGCAGCGCCACACCCGCGTAGTTGATCGGCAGCACCTGGACCGCGTACAGCGCGAGCAACAGGCAGATGGCGCCGACGACGCCGGGCACGATGGCGCCGGGGTTGTAGCCTTCGAACAACAGCCCGTAGATGCCGATCAGGCCCAGCAACACGATCACCTCGGGTTGGGTAATGATCGACAAGAGGCGGATTCGCCAGCTCGGCTTGAATTCCTCGACCGTCGCGGATGCCGTTTCGAGCTTCACGGTTTCCGAATTGACGACAAGCTCGCGGCCATCGATTGCCGCAAGCAGCTCGCTTTCGGTCTCGGCCATGAGGTCGATGACGTTCTGCGCGAGCGCCTCGTCGGCCGTCAGGGTAGCGGCGTCGCGGACGGCTTTTTCCGCCCAATCCGCGTTCCGTCCGTGACGGTCGGCAAGGTTGCGAATGTAGGCCACGCTGTCGTTCATGACTTTTCGCCCCATGGCGGTCGTCGGGTCCTTCTGGCTCTCGCCGTCCGCATCCTTCTCGTCGTCGGTCGCCTCGCCCTCGTTTTCGTCCGCGGGCTTTTTCCGGGCCGGGCGGCTCGGAGCGATTTCGTCGCCGGTTATCGCTACGGGGGTGGCCGCGCCGACGTGCGTCGTCGGCGCCATCGCGGCGACGTGGCTCGCGAGCAGAATGAAAGTGCCGGCGCTGTCCGCGCGCGCGCCCTT
Organism: Woeseiaceae bacterium; assembly: GCA_041608415.1. Classification (GTDB taxonomy): domain Bacteria; phylum Pseudomonadota; class Gammaproteobacteria; order Steroidobacterales; family Woeseiaceae; genus UBA1847. The sequence continues at coordinate 5,077 of JBFISV010000044.1, read as the reverse complement.
GGGCGTCACGTACGTGGCGACGGGGACCCGTGAATTCAGAATCTTGGTGACGATGTCGCGCATCGCGCCCATCAGCCCGCCCGGCGTGTCCATGCGAATCAGGACCAGCTCGGCATCGACTTCCTCCGCGTAGTCGATGCCGGCCGCGACGTACTCGGCCGTGGCGGCGCCAATGCCGCCCTTGACCTCCAGCTCGACGACGGTGCCGGCCGCGGCCGCGCCGGACCACAGCGACGCCAGCGGTGCGAGCAACAGAGCCGCGAGCAGGCGGCGGGCCGGGACCCCGAAAGATCGACTGAAAAACTTCATGCTGTCATGATAGCAGGCCATGTTTATCCGATTCATTACGACGGGCGGCACGATCGACAAGATTTATTTCGACGAACTCAGCCAATTTGAGGTCGGTGAGTCACAAATCAAGCACATTTTGACCGAGGGACTGGTTGATTTCGACTACGAAGCCGTGTCTTTGTTGCTAAAAGACAGCCTCGATATGACCGACGACGACCGCCAGATGTTGCGCGACTACATCGCCGCCGACACCGCAACGCGCTTCGTCGTCACCCACGGCACGGATACGATGCCCGAGACGGCCCAGGCGCTGGGGGGCCTCGACGGCAAGACCATCGTGTTGACCGGGGCGCTGACGCCCGCGCGCTTCAAAGCGACCGATGCGGTGTTCAACGTGGGCATGGCGGTCGCGGCCGTGCAAACGGCGCCGCCCGGCGTTTACATCGCCATGAGCGGGCAGGTATTTCCGGCAGGCCAGGTACGCAAGAATCGCGTGCAGAATCGCTTCGAAAAACTGTGATTTCTCGAAATCCGGTCACTCCCGATCTTGTGACAGAGAATCGGGAGCGCCGCCATCTCCGGGTTTATTGGCCGGACAAGTCAAAGCTGATGCCCTGCGCGAGGGGCAGGTCCGTGCCCCAGTTGATCGTGTTCGTCTGCCGCCGCATGTACGCCTGCCAGGAATCGGAACCGGCCTCGCGGCCGCCGCCCGTTTCCTTTTCGCCGCCGAATGCACCCCCGATTTCGGCGCCCGAGGTGCCGATATTGACGTTGGCGATGCCGCAGTCGGAGCCGCGATGCGACAGGAAATATTCCGCGTGCTGCAGCTTGTCCGTGAAAATCGCCGACGACAATCCCTGCACGACGCCGTTCTGCATCGCGATGGCCTCTTCGAGCGAGTCGCAGGGGATCAGGTAAAGAATCGGGCCGAAGGTTTCCGTCTGGACGATTTCCCAATCGTTCTGCGCGACGGCGATGGCGGGGGTGACGAAATTGCCGGGCGCGTCGATGCGCTCGCCGCCGCAGAGTACCTCGCCGCCGGCCTCCGTAACGGCTGCGAGTGCAGCTTGCACGCGGTCGATGGAGTCCGGGTCGATCACCGGCCCCATCAGCGTCGAGTCGTCGAGCGGATCGCCGATTCGGACCTGCGCATAGGCATTCACGAGCGCCGTTTTGAGCTCTTCGAAGCGCGATCGGTGCGCGATGACGCGCCGCGTCGACGTACAGCGCTGCCCGGCCGTGCCGACCGAGCCGAATACGATCGAAGGCACGGCGAGATCGAGGTTGGCGAACTCGTCGACGATGATGGCGTTGTTGCCGCCCAGCTCGAGCAGCGAGCGGCCCATGCGCGCCGCAACGCGCGCGCCGACCTGCCTGCCGACCGCGCAGGAGCCCGTGAACGACAGCAGGTCGATACGCGGGTCGTCGACGAAGCGCCCGGCGAGATCGTTACTGCCGTCGTTGATCAGGAAAAACACGGGTGGCAGGTCGAGTTCGGCGAGTGCGCCATTGATGATTTTTTGCACGGCAAGGCCGCATAGTGCCCCTTTCGGAGACGGCTTCCAGATATTGACGTTGCCGCAGATCGCCGCGATCAAGGCGTTCCAGGAGTACACGGCGACGGGGAAATTGAATGCCGAGATCGTGCCCACGATGCCGAGCGGATGCCACTGTTCGTACATGCGATGCTGCGGGCGCTCCGAGTGCATCGTCTTGCCGTACAGCATGCGTGACTGGCCGACTGCGAAGTCGGCGATATCGATCATCTCCTGTACCTCGCCGACACCTTCGGCCTTGATCTTGCCCGTCTCCAGCGACACGAGGCTGCCGAGCGCGTCGGCATTGTCGCGCAAGGCGTTGCCGATGAGGCGTACGGCATTGCCGCGTTCCGGTGCGGGCAACATGCGCCAGGTTTCGAACGATTCACGAGCCGTCGTTACCACCTGCTCGTAATCGGCCGGCGTCGTCGCACGTATGCGCGCGAGTACCTCGTTGTTCGACGGGTTGACGGAATCGATGAGTTCGCCTGCATCGTCCGAACGGCTGTCGGGGCCGAGCCAGGTACCGGCATTGACCGCGTCGATACCGAGGGAATCGAGAACAGATTTCATTTTTTTCCTCCCGCGCGGACGCGCTGATGCCCGGTCATGCCCTGGGCGACGAGTTCGGCGGACGCGATGTTCGTGCCACCGTGCGCGTAAAACTTGCCAAAACGATTGTCGAGAATGTGACGCAGGCGAAATTGCTCCTGCGCAACGAAACCCGAGTAATTGGACGGATCGGACAGGACCAGGTCGATGACGCTGCAGATGCCAGACGCGGTCGTGATCTGGATGGCCGACCACAAGCGGCCCGCGACCACCTGCGGATATACCTTGTTGACGTAGTTTTCCTCCCGCAGTTCTCCGTCCTGGAAGCCGGTCACGGCCGCGTAGATGATCACGACATCCTGCAGCGTTTGCGGTACGGCGTTTTCGAGGATGCGCTTCAGCGTCTTGCGATCGTCGTTGAGTTTCAAACCGTTCATGAGCAGGCGCATTTGCTCGCAATGACCGGGGTAACGAATGGTCTTGTAGGTCATTGTCGTGACCTTATCGCCATAGGTTTCTGCGAGTGAGCCCAGACCCCCGGAGGTATTGAAAGCCTCGTAAAGCGTGCCGTCGATCGATATTTCCTCGAGTCCCTCGAGCGGCAGGACGTCGACTTCCTCGCCGTCGACGATGGCGTTGCACATGTTGCCGTATTCGTTGATCACACCGTCGGTCGACCACGTCAGCGAGTACTTGAGGACGTTGTTGGGGTGCTGGGGAAGGGCGCCGACGCGCATCTTGACGGACTTGAGCGCATCGAAGTGCTGAATCAGCTCGTTCGCCACGATGCTGATGAACCCGGGGGCGAGGCCGCACTGCGGCGCAAATACCTGCGACGCTCCCTGCGCAATGTTGCGGACCGCCGCGGTGACCGCCACATCTTCGGTGAGGTCGAAATAATGCAGGCCCGCCTCGCGAGCGACCTCGGCGACCGCGACGTTGCAGAAATACGGCAGTCCTGAGACGACCGCTTGCGGGCGGTGAGTCCCGACATGCGCCGTGAGCTCGTCCCTGTCGCTCGCGTCGAGGACGAAGGGAATGATCGCGTCGAGTCCATGCCCGGACGCGACCTCTGCTGCGGCGCCGCTGCGGCTGTCGGCGAGTTGCACCGTGTAGTCGCCGCTGTCCGCGAGCAATCCCGAAATGAGCGCGCCGATCTTGCCGGCGCCGAGGACGAGAATATCGTGCATGCAGTTCCCCGCTGGTCGCGATCCAGCCTTCGAAAAACCACGAGCCCAAGAACGGCAGGTGGCGGCCGACGATGGCCGGAGATGGCCAGAGATGGCCGACAGTGGCGGGCATTGTGCCAAAAAAAACTGCAAAAAAAAGCACTTGTGAAGCTTAGTTTCGAGCCGTTCGAAGAGCTTCAGGAAGTGATTCTAAATCGTTGATTGCAGGAGAAACTTTTGGCGCTCGTCGGCAATCGGTGGCATAGTCCGCGAATAGACGAGCGCACCGCGGTGCGCTTTTTTTGACTTTTTGCCGTCCCGCAGCCCGCACAGCGCCCGAGAATACCGTGACCCGAAACCCCGCCGGCACAGACTGGCACCCCGCAAGCTGGCAGAAACTGAATGCCTCGCAGCAGCCGAGCTATCCGGACGATGCGGAGCTCGATCGCACCGTCGCCGACCTCTCGCGGCTGCCACCGATCGTGACATCGTGGGAGGTCGATGCGCTCAAGGACCACATCGCTGCCGCACAGCGCGGCGAGGCCTTCGTGCTGCAGGGCGGCGACTGCGCCGAGACTTTCGACGAGTGCACCTCCGAGAACATCGTCGCCAAGCTCAAGATCCTGCTGCAAATGAGCCTCGTGATGCTGTACGGTCTCAAAAAGCCGGTCGTTCGTATCGGACGCATGGCCGGCCAGTACGCGAAGCCGCGCTCGGCGGACACCGAGACCCGCGAAGGCAAGACACTGCCCAGTTTCCGCGGCGATCTCGTGAACCGGAATGCATTCACCGACGCCGACCGCATTCCCGAGCCTCAGCTGATCCTGCGCGGCTACGAGCGAGCGGCGCTGACGCTGAATTTCGTGCGTTCGCTCGTGGACGGCGGCTTTGCCGACCTGCATCACCCGGAATACTGGGATCTCGACTGGGTCGGACATTCGCCGACGGCCGAGGAATATCATGCCATCGTCAGTTCGATCTCGAATTCGCTCGATTTCCTCGAAACGATTCTCGGCCGCGAACTGCACCGCGCGCAGAAGGCCGAGATTTACGCCGCGCACGAAGGCCTGCATCTGCTGTACGAACAGGCGCAGACGCGCTTCCTCGAGCGCCGCGGCCGCTGGTACAACCTGACGACACATTTTCCGTGGCTCGGTATGCGCACGGCGCAGATGGAGGGCGCACACGTCGAGTACTTTCGCGGCATCGCCAACCCGATGGGGGTGAAGATCGGGCCGGGCATGACGCGCGAGTGGATCCAGGACCTGATTCGCGTGCTCAATCCGAACAACGAGCCCGGTCGTCTGACGCTGATCCATCGCTTCGGCGCGAAGGCGATCGAACAGCATCTACCGGACCTCATCACGGCCGTCCGGGAGACCGGTGCGCCGGTACTCTGGGTATGCGACCCGATGCACGGCAACACCGAGAGCACCGCGGATGGCACCAAAACGCGGCGCTTCGACAACATCGTGTCCGAACTCGAGTCCGCTTTTCGTGTACACCACGCGATGGGCAGCTATCTGG
>JBFISV010000043.1:0-13194 GCA_041608415.1 Woeseiaceae bacterium | reverse complement strand
GCTTGGCGAGGGCCGTCGTGCCCGGGTTTTCTGCGTGCTCGACGGAACTCCAAACGCGCAGCAGATACTCGATGCTGAAAATGAGGATCGTGAAGGTCTCGAACCAGAAGAGTTGCCGCCTGAACCGGGACTCGACGTGCGGCACGGACTCGACAATCACGGCGAACACGCTGGCTGCAATTAAAACAATCAGGGCGACATCGACAACCCTGCTCGCAGTATCGCCGTGGTCTGCGGTTTCCAGCAGGCGATACACGGCGCGCCGCACTCCCGTCATGCGACGATGCGTCTGCTCGCTGATTGTCGCACTTTCGGTCATCGGACACGCGTAACGTTACGGCTCCTCATCGATTAGCGGCCGACCGCGATGAATCTTGAGCTGGGAAACCGCCACCAGATCGAGGCTGGGCCGTTCAAAACAATGCGCCGCCGCGGTCGGGCGCTGATCGGCTCGTGCGACACCCGAACAAATTATTTACGACGTTGGCAATCGTTGCCATTCGTTCGCAAACGTCATGGAGCATCGTGACGTCGCCGCGGCGAACGGCGTACAACCGGCCGCGGGTCCCGAGGTTCGACGTCGGCGTGCCGCCGCGGCCGGGCCGAATCCGGCGAAATCATTTGCGGGCGCCGCCGTCCGCTTATTGTGGCGTCGCGCCCATATGCGGCCTCTGTGAGCGAGGTCACGGCCAAACTGTGAGTTCCCTCACAAATCGGAGACAAATCGCATGATTTCCGTGTGTTACGACGGCGATTGCAGGAAAGTTATGTCAGCCCCGCAATGATGCCCGGGCCGGCGCCGTTACGCGTCGATTGATTGCTGACAAAAGGGAATGAACCTTGATGATGGCAGGCTCGCGACTCGTGGCCGCAGGACGGCGGCTGCGAGTCATTGCTTTGCACGGCGCGCTACTGACCTACAGCGCCGTCGCCGGCGCTGCCGGAACTCCGGTCGGCACCGTTATCGAAAATACGGCAAGTGTGACGTTCGATTTCGCCGGCACACCGACGACTGTCCAGACAAACACCACGACGCTCACCGTCGTCGAGCGCATTGACGTCGTCGTTACCCTGCAAAGCCCGCAGATTATCGTGGCGGGTGAAGAATCCGACCGCGCACTCTTGTTCAACGTCACGAACACGGGCAACGGCAGCGAGGAGTTGACGCTTGCCATCCAGAATGCGATCGCCGGCGATGATTTCGATCCTGTAGAAGCCGTTCCGGCAATCTACTTCGATTCCGATGGCAGCGGCGACTTTACGGCCGCGGACCAGCCTTACGAACCGGGTGTGAACAATCCCGTTCTCGCCGCGGACGAATCCGTCGACGTTTTCCTCGTCAACGATATTCCTGCCGGCGTCGACGATGGCGATCTCGGCCAGAGTCAATTGACCGCTACCTCGACCACGGGTACGGGCGCTCCGGGAACGGAATTCCCGGGCCAGGGTGACGGCGGCGTCGACGCGGTCGCAGGCCCCAGCGGCGGCGAGGCGAGTGACATCGGCGAATACCTGGTCTCGGAGATCCAGATCGACGTCGTAAAGGCGCAGACGATTGCCGACCCGTTTGGCGGTGATCAGCCGGTACCGGGAGCGACGATTACCTACACCATCACGATCCAGATTACGAACAGCGGCGCGGCGACGGCAAGTGCGCTCGAGGACCCGATCCCGTCCTTTACGACGTATGTGCCGGACAGTCTCACGCTGAACGCTGCGCCGCTTACAGACGCGGCGGGCGATGACTCGGGCGAGTATGACACGACCGTCGAGCCCAAAATCATTGTGCGGCTCGGCGACCTGACCTCGGCCGACGGAATTCAGACCGTCGAATTTGATGTGACGATTGACTAGTTGGAGGAATTGACATGAGCGCGAAGACGAAAAGATACACGGCGGGCAACGCATTTTTTCTTGCACTTCCGATTTTGCTCGGCAGCAGCGCCGTACTGGCGCAGGGCCATCTCGACGTGACGACCACCGTGCAAAAAGAAATGGTCGTGACGAACGAAAACGGCGAGACGGAAACCAGGCTGATCGGTGCCGAGACGGTGGTTCCCGGCGAACGGGTCGTTTACACGATTACGTTTGAAAACACGGGCGCCGACGCTGCAGAAAACGTCGTAATCACGAATCCGATTGCAGAAAGCCTTTCCTATGTGGCGGGCTCCGCATCGAACGGCGACATGAGAATCGAATTTTCGGCCGACGGCGGACGCACGTTCGGCATTGCGAGCGAACTCACTCTTGTCGACGACGGCATAGAACGACCGGCGACGACCGGGGATTACACGCATGTCCGTTGGATCATGCAAACCGAACTCGATGTGGGCGCGAAGGGTTCTGCTTCGTTTGCCGCCATTCTCGAGTAACACGAAGCGGAAAGGGAATATTTTCGTAGGACTTAAGGAGTACCGTGATGAAAACCGTGATAACTAAGCTCGACCTGTTTGTCAGGTTGGGTTTGACCACCGCCGCATTGATACTCGCGCCGCAAGTATTCGCGGCCGGCACAGATGCGGGCGTAATAGTGTCGAATACCGCGGTGGTCGACTACAAGGTCGGCGGCGCCGCACAACCGTCGGAAAGCTCGACGCCGGTGACGTTTCTCGTCGACCGCAAAGTCATTTTCGACGTATCGCGCACCGGGGTCGGCCTGACGCCGATAAATCTGGGCGCCAGCGGGTTTCTCGAATTCGTCGTGACCAACACGAGTAACGACTTCCTGGATTTCAACCTCGGAGCCGCGCAGCTTGCGGTCGGCGACGGCCAGATTTACCCGCCGGACGCCACGACCGTCGATGACGATGGCAGGGACACGAGTTTGCCGACGTACGCCATCGGTACGTTCGAGTCCTCGCCCGGTGCCGGAGACGCAGGAGCGCCGGATTGCAGCGTTCCCGCCACCAAGATCGACGAGCTGCCCGAAGACATTTCGGTGCGCGTATATCTTTGCGCCAGCGCGCCGGCCGTTGCGATCAACGATGACGTTGCCGGCCTGAGGCTCGAAGTTACCGCGACGGACGATGCCGGAACCACGCTCGTTGCGGCCGGCGGGGCCGACGACCCGGCCGCGGTCGAAAACGTTTTTGCGACGACGAGTGGCACGGCGACGGAGTCCGACATCGACGGATTCAGAATTACGGCGTCGACGCTCACGGTTTCGAAGACGTCGGCCGTGATCGGCGGCGGCAAAGCGATCCCCGGTGCGATCGTGGAGTACACGATTACGATCAATAATCCGGCCGATGCGCCTGCAGCGACCGAATTGTCGATCGGCGATGATCTCGACGCTAACGTCACCTTCAAAGACGACGGTTACGGCGCCGGTCAGAACGTGTCGATCGACGATGGCGTCAATCCCGTGACGTACTGCGATGCCGACGGCGATGCGACCGACAACTGCACGCTGGCTGCCGGTCCGCCCGTGTCGCTGACCATCGCCGGCAAGAATCCGGCTGGCGATCCGATCGACGTGGCGGCGAACTCCACCACGCTGATCAGATTTCAGGTCGTCATCAACTGAGTTGCGGACCTGAAGTCGTATCACGGTGCTCCAGGCAAGGCACAGGTCGAGTTCGATCCAGGTCGCCCGCAGCGGCGACCTGAGCAGGGTCCCGGGGGCGGCGCGCTGCCGCTCGGGGCCGCTCGATCGCGGGCGTGACGGCCTTGTCGAAACACATGCTCGGGGGGGACGGTTGTTCCCCCCGAGTCACGTCTGCGATTCGCGTTCGACATCGAGATCGCGAAGCCTCGCAATTTTATTCTGCCTTTTCTTCCTGTCCCTGGAAGCTTTGGCCGCGCCACCGGGCGCGGTAATTTCGAATCGGGCGACGCTCGCCTTTCGCGACTTTGCCGACCAGCCGGTCACGGTGCCCAGCAATATCGTCGAGGTAACCACGGCTGTCCTGCGCAGCCCCGCGAGCGTCGAGTTTACCCGTATCGTGCCGGGCGGTGTCGGATCGTGGCAGGAAACGGTCGGGCCGTCCGCATGTTCGCAGGGAGGTGCATTCGCACCGCTGGCAGACCCACGCCTGCTCGGCGGAGCCGTGATCGATCCGACACAGGTGCAGGCATCGTCCGCAACCGGCGCTTTCAACCTCGGTGAAACGATTTTCATACGTTTGGTCGACCAGGATCAGAATCTCGACTACCAGCTTATCGACACGGCGACCGTGACCGTCACGAGTCCATCGAACGGCGATTCGGAAACGATCCGTTTGTCGGAGACCGGCTACGATACCGGCGTGTTCGCAGGCTTCGTCCCGAGCGGCGGAGCCGCCGCACTCGCCGGCGACTGTGTCCTGCAGGGCACGTCCAAATCGATACTGCACGTCGCCTACACCGATCCGGCCGACAGCACGGACGTGGCAGGCGCCGATGCCGTATTCGATCCGGCACAGCGCGTCTTCGAGTCGCGCACGGGTACCCTGGTCAGCGGTGCGACGATCGAAATCGTCAATGCCGGCGACGGCCTGCCCGCGACGGTGTATGGCAACGACGGCGTCAGCCAGTTTCCGTCGGCAATCGTCAGCGGCGGCTCGGCGGTGGACGGATCGGGAACGTCTTACGTGTTCGGGCCCGGAGAGTACCGCTTTCCCGTCGTTCCCGACGGCAATTACCGGCTCATCGTCACGCCACCGCCCGATTACTCTGCGCCGTCGGCCGCAAACTCCGACGATCTGCAAAACCTGCCGGGCGCCCCGTTCTTGCTGGGTGCCGCATCGTTCGGGGCCTCGTTCACCAAGTCGGGCGATGTGTCGGTAGCATTCGACATCCCGCTGGATCCGCGTGCGGAATCGCTGTTCTTGCAAAAACGTGCCATGGCTGCGGCGGCCGCGCCGGGCGATTTCGTGCGTTTCGAACTCGATTTGCAAAACGCATCCGTTTCCGGCATCGCGACCGGTGTGACCATCGTCGACCGGCTGCCCCCGGGCATGAGATTCGTACCGGAATCGGTCGCGGTCGACGGCAGCAGCGCGCCGGATCCGGTCGTCAGTGTGCCGGGTGCGCTCGAGTTCGATATCGGCCGGCTGGATACCGGCGAACGCGTGACCATCAGTTACGTCGTCGAAATTCTTGCCGGCAAGCAAGGCCGGGAACTCGTCAACCGGGCTACGGCTTTCGCCGGTGGCGGACTGCTGTCCAACGAAGCCCTGGCAATGATTCGTCTCACCGAAGACCTGTTCCGATCCACTGGAACGATTATCGGCCGCGTGCTCGAGGGCGATTGCAGCCAGGACGGCTTCGGTGAGGACCAGGGTGTCGAGAACATCCGAATTTACCTCGAGGACGGCCGCTACGCGGTCTCCGATGCCGGCGGGCGATTTCACTTCGAGGGTTTGCGCGCCGGCACGCACGTCGCGCAGCTCGACACGTTTTCGCTGCCCGATCATTTCGACGTCATCGGGTGTTCCGATACCCCCGGATTCGCCGGGCGGGCGGACTCGCAATTCGTCGATCTGACGCGGGGCGCGCTGCTGCGCGCCGACTTCTACCTGCGGCGTAAGCCCGCGCCGCAAGGTCGCATCGACCTCGAGCTGCGCAGCAAAGGCACCGACAGTGCAGACGAGGTCGCGTACGACCTGACCATCAACGGCGTCGGTAACGTGCCGGTCGAAAACATCGAGGTCACGGTGACGTTGCCGGCTGGCGTCAGCTATGTGGCGGGCTCCATGAACGCCGCAGGCGCAGAGGCCGTCAATCCGCGCGTCAACGGCCAGGCGCTGTCGCTGGCGCTGGCGGATCGAGACAACAACTGGACCGCCGAAATCGAATTTCTCGGCGCTATAGGCAGTCAGGTCAGCGGCGAACTCGCGACGACGGCAACCGCCACGTTCGATTCACCGATCGCATCGAACCAGAGGACGCCGGTCGCCGAAACGCTCATGATCCGCGAGCCGGGCGTCGTCGAAAACGCCGGCTACGTGCTCGACTTGAAGTTCGACGTCCTGTCGGACGAACTGTCGGTGCAAGACAAGATCAAGCTGGATCGGGTGATCGAGAAATGGCGAGGCGTCCGAGATATCCAGGTGTCTGCCGTCGGCCATTCCGACAGCCAGCGCATTGCGCCCCGTAACCGGCATCTGTTTGCCGACAACTACGCATTGTCGCGCGCGCGAGCGACTTCCGCCGCCGCCTACATAGCATCGGCCCTCGGCCTGGACGTGGGCGATTTGCAGATCGCGGGACGCGGGCCGGACGAGCCGGTCGCCGACAATACGACCGCTGCAGGCCGCGCCAGGAATCGGCGTGTCGAATTGGTCATGAGCGGCATCCGTCCGAGCCGGCCGTCCTTCGTCGAGGTAACCAAAGCTTCGAGCGGTACGCAGGCCGTCGAAACTCGCGGCGCGATTCCGGGCACGGAACGGCAACCCGCATACGAGGCCGACGAGGACAATGCCGCGCTGCAGTCCGAACCGCCAATACAGACCCTGAGGCCCGGCATCGCGATGCTGCTGCCGGCCCGGGGGTTTGCGCCGGCGATCCCGGCGACCCGGGTCTCGATCCAGCACGAAGCGAGCCAGACAGTCGCGGTCTGGGTCAACGGCCGCCGCGTAAACAGCGTCAACTTCGATACCACGGAATACAATGACCGAAAGACCGTCGCTATTTCGCGATGGCGTGGAGTCGCTCTCGATGACGGCGCCAACGAAATACTGGCCGTCGTGAAAAACGCCGACGGCTCGACGGCCAGGACGCTCGAGCGCAATATTCATTTCTCCGGGCAACCGATTCGCGCGGAAATCGTCATCGACGAATCCGTCCTCGTTGCTGACGGAAAAACCAGGCCGGTCGTCGCAGTGCGGCTTTACGACAGTGCGGGCCAGCCAGCACGCCGCGGAATGGTCGGCACATTCCGTATCGATTCGCCGTATCGTTCCTGGTGGGACGTAGAGAACGACCGCACGAACGATCTGGTACAGGTAGCGAGTCGCGAGCCGACATACCGAATCGGCCATGACGGCATAGCGCGGATTGAACTGGAGCCTACGACGCAGTCCGGTGAACTGACGTTGCACCTCAAGTTTGAAAACGCCCGCGAGCAGCAGCTGCGCGCATGGATGAAACCCGAGCAGCGAGACTGGATTCTGGTCGGTTTCGCGGAAGGAACCGCGGCATTCAATACGTTGTCGGAAAACGTCATCGCGGCCGAGCAGGCCGGCGTCGAGGAGGGTTACTATGACGGTGGCCGCGTCGCGTTTTTTGCCAAAGGCAGGATCAAGGGCGAATACCTGTTGACGCTGGCTTACGATTCAGATCGCGAGCGGAGCGAGACGGAGGCGGGTTTCGCGGGCGTCGTCGACCCCGACAGGTTCTACACGCTGTACGCTGACAACTCCGAGCAGCGATTCGAGGCATCGAGCCAGCGCAAGCTGTACGTGAAGCTCGAGCGCAGCCAGTTCTTCGCATTGTTCGGTGATTTCGAGACGGGCCTTGCGATAACGGATCTGTCCCGATACCAACGGCGTTTCAACGGCCTGCACAGCGAATACCGCGGTGAGCATCTCGGCTTCACCGCGTTCGCGGCAGAGACGAGGCAATCTTTCAATCGGGACGAATTGCGCGGTGACGGCACATCGGGACTGTACCGGCTCAGCCGCTCGCCGATCGTCGCCTACAGCGAGCGTGTGCGCATCGAAATCCGGGATCGTTTCGACAGCGGCCGCGTGCTCGAAACCACGAATCTCAGCCAGTTCGTCGATTACCACCTGGATGCACTCGACGGCACGCTCTATTTCAAGAAGCCCATACCGAGCCGGGACCTGAACTTCAACCCGGTCTTCGTCGTCGTAGAGTACGAATCGTTGTCCGCTGGCGAGGAAGACCTCATCGCCGGCGGGCGGGTTTCGTTGCGGACGTCGAGCGGCGACGTGGAGGTCGGCGCTACCCGAATTGTCGACAACACAGAGGGCGCCGGCTCCGATTTGACCGGTGTCGACCTTCGCTGGCAGCTCGGCGAGCAAACGATTTTGAAAGCCGAGGCCGCGAATAGCCGGTCGACGGTCGCGGGCCTCGATCGGCGCGGCTCGGCCCAGTCCGTGGAACTCGAACACAACAGCGGGATCCTGGACTTGCGGGCATTCGCCCGGGAGGTCGACGACGACTTCGGAATGGGCTACCAGTCGACGGCGGATCGGGGTGTCCGGCGGCTCGGCATTGACGCGAGGATGCAGGTCGGTGATCGCTGGTACGCGGAAGGCGAGGCCGGCTGGCAACAGATTCTCAAGACGCGGGACGTTCGCCGCCTCGCGCGCGGCCAGCTGCGCTATCAACACGATGAATTTACGGCGATGGCCGGGCTGGTGCACGCGCAGGATGAGTTCGCGGATGGCGAAACGCGCGCGAGCAATGTGGTCGAAATCGGAATTACGCAGCGAATTCTCGACGGCAAGGTGAATCTGCGCGCGGGCGGCAGCGCCGTTATCGGTGACGACGCGCAGAACGCGGACGTGCCGACGAGCTTTTTGCTGGGCGCCGATTACCGGCTCATGGACGGCATCGACCTGGTCGCGGAGTACGAGGAGGCCGAGGGTCGCGACATCAGCGCGACGATGACCCGGCTCGGCGTACGCGCATCGCCCTGGGCGCGATCCCAGATCAACACGGGCCTGACCAACGAAGTGACGGAATTCGGCCCGCGGTTGTTCGCCAATGTCGGCCTCGTGCAGGGCTTCCAGTTGAACGAGCGCTGGCTGCTCGACATTGGCCTCGATCAGACCAATACCCTGGTTGATTCGGGCGCGAGGCTTTTCGATCCGGACAGGGAGCTCGCGTCGGGTTCGCTGAATGACGATTTTCTGGCCGTTTACGGCGGCGCGATGTACTCGGCGGACGTATGGAGTGCGAACACCAGAATCGAACATCGAAATTCCGATTCCGAGGAGCGCGTCTCCGTATTGTTCGGCTGGTATCGCCAGCCCGGGGCGGGCCACGGACTGTCTGCCGGGCTGACGTTGTTCCGCGCGGAGACCGACGCCGGAACGCGGATGACGGCGGCCGATTTCAGGTTCGGTTGGGCACATCGGCCGGCGTACGGCGCCTGGTCGTTCCTGAATCGCCTGGACCTGAAATTCGACGAATTCGACGGTGCCGCGCGGCAGGAGAAGAGCTGGCGCGTGATCAACAACTTCAACGCGAATCATCGCTTCAGCGCCGCAACGCAAATGTCGCTGCAATACGCGTTCAAATACGTGCGCAGCGCATTCGCGAGCAGAGATTTTTCGGGATACACGGATTTGATCGGCTTCGATCTGCGCCGCGGGCTGCGACCACGCTGGGACGTCGGCGCCAGCGCGAGCATCTATCACTCCTACCGGTCCGAAGTCATGGACTACGGCGCCGGCATCGACGTCGGCTATACGCTTGCAACGAACGTTCGGGTCTCGTTGGGTTACAACCTGGCGGGCTTCGATGACGCGGATTTTCGAGCAGCCCGCTATACGGCGCAGGGACCTTTCCTGAGGTTTTCGATTAAGGCGGATCAGCACACTTTAAAAGATATTGCCGGCCTGCGATAAGCGTGTACCCTTTACAGGGTGATCGATCTTGCGCAATTTTTCGGCGACGACAGCCCGCTGCAACGGCTGTTGCCGGGCTTCCAGCCGCGGGCCGGCCAGGCCTGGATGGCCGAGGCGGTGGCCGAGGCGATCGCCGGGCTCGACAAACTCGTCGTCGAGGCGGGTACCGGTACCGGAAAGACCTTTGCCTACCTGCTGCCGGCGCTGCAGAGCGGTCGCAAGGTCATCGTCAGCACGGGCACAAAAGCGCTGCAGGACCAGCTCTATCACCGCGACCTGCCGATCGTCGCGAAGGCCGCAGGCGTGCCCGTGAAGACGGCGCTATTGAAAGGGCGCGCAAATTACCTGTGCCTGCATCGACTGGATCAGCAGGACGAGGTCCCCGCTGCAATGGCCGACGACCTGGACGCGGTTCGCCGCTGGCGCCATCGTACCGCCAGCGGGGATCGCGCGGAACTTGCCGAGGTTGCCGCGGATTCCCCTGTCTGGCCGCAAGTGACGTCCACCGCCGACAACTGCCTCGGGCAGAAGTGCCCGCAATACGCGGATTGTCACGTGGCCCGGGCGCGGCGCGAGGCGCAGGACGCGGACCTCGTCGTCGTCAACCACCATCTGCTGCTCGCCGACCTGGCGATGAAGGAAGAGGGCTTCGTCGAATTCCTGCCCGGCGCCGAAGCGGTCATACTCGACGAAGCTCACCAGGTTCCCGATCTTGCCGTCCAGTTCTTCGGTGTTGCGCTGGGAAGTCGCGAACTCGAGCGTCTCGTGGACGAAACCCGCGCAGCCACCTTGCCGTTCGGCCAGGCGGAGCTTGCGCGCCGGATCGATCGATTGCATACGGCGGTACGCAAATTACGTGCCGAGGCGCCGCGCGACGAGGGCCGCTACGCACTCGAAGAACGCATGCCGGCCTTGCGCGAGCCGCTCGACGAACTGCGACTGGCGATTGCCGATCTCGCGACCGCACTGCGGGAATTCGGCGAAGCGGCTATGGTCATCGAGAAACTCGAACTTCAGCTGCAGGGCGCCGCCGAGCGATTGTCCTTGCTGATCAGCGAGGATGCATGGGACGGGCTGCGCTGGCTCGAAGTCAATCCTCGCAGCGTGCGTCTCAATCTTACGCCGCTCGACGTGTCGGCGACATTGAACAGCATGATCGACAACGCCCACCAGGCATGGATTTTTACGTCCGCAACGCTCGCAATCGGCGAGGATTTCAGCCACTTCACCTCGCGCATGGGGCTCGACGGGGTCACCGGACTGACGTTCCCCAGCCCGTACGCGGCGGCCAGGAAAGGTCTCGTGTTCTTACCGGAAATTCGGCTCCAGCCATCGGAATTCGGCTATACGGATGCGGTCCTCGAAGCGCTTGCGCCGCTGTTCGACATGACATCCGGCGGGGTGTTCGTGCTTTTTACGAGCCATCGTGCGCTGAAACTCGCCGCAACGTGGTGCCGCGCGAACAAATCGCTGCTGCGCGGCCGTCGGCTGCTCGCCCAAGGCAGCGCCCCACGTGACGATCTGTTGCGGCGATTTCGCAGCGAAGGCAACGCGGTGCTGCTCGGCACGAGCAGCTTCTGGGAAGGTGTCGACGTACGCGGTCCGGCGCTTACGGTCGTTGCGATCGACAAGTTGCCGTTTGCCTCGCCGGCGGATCCGTTGATGATGGCGCGCCTCGAATTCATTCGTCGCAATGGCGGCAACGGTTTCATGGAATACCAGGTGCCGCAGGCGGTGCTTGCGCTCAAGCAGGGCGCCGGCCGGCTGTTGCGCGACGAGGCCGACTACGGCGTCATCGTGCTCTGCGATCCGCGCGTCAAAACGAAAAACTATGGGGCACGCTTCTTGCGGGCCCTCGAGCCGATGCCGACGACGTCGACGCTTTCGGAAGTCCGGCAATTCCTCCGCGACCACGAAGCCGAAAGTGGGGCCAGGGGTGCGGTTGCGTGAAACTGCTGGCGCTCGACACGTCGTCCCTCGCTTGCGCGGTCGGTGTCATGCACGGCGACCGCATCGTGACGCGCTCCGAGGCGCGCGCGCGTGAGCATACGAAACTGTTGCTGCCGATGATACGAGAGTCCCTCGCCGCGGCCGAACTCGACGTCGCGGACCTCGATGCCATCGTGCTCGGCAACGGGCCGGGATCCTTCATTGGCCTGCGGATCGCGGCCTCGGTCGCGCAGGGCCTCGCCCACGGCATCGGGGTCGATATCGTTCCCGTTTCCTCGATGGCGGCCGTCGCAGCCGCGGCTGCGGGTCCGGCCGGCGCGACAATTGCCGTCGCACAGGACGCGCACATGCGGCAGGTCTATTTCGGTCTTTACCGCTTGCACGAAAACGGATTGCCGGAGGCGATCCTCGCCGAGCGCCTGCAGTCGCTGCAGGCTGTCGGTGAACTCGATGAATACGATGACGTGATCGCCGCCGGGGAAGGCTGGCACCGGCATCCGGGGCTGACCGGGGCAAACCGGCATAGACTCACGGCGATCAGTCCCGTTCGTTTTCCGACGCCTGAGGCGCTGCTCGACATCGGCGCCGCCGCTTTTGCGGGCGGTGTCGCGTTCCGGCCGGAGCGCGTCGATCCGGTCTATTTGCGCGACAAAGTAGCGAAAAAACAGCGACCTTAACGGTCGTAACCTTGCTGTAATATAGTGTTGATGTAATGCAGCGTGGGTGGCACGAGGCGATTCGCAGGACCCGCCCGTTACAGGTTGCGATTAATGACCGCGAGTAAAATCCTCATCGTCGAAGACGAAGCGCCGATTCGCGAGATGATCGCGTTTCACCTCACGCGCGCCGGGTACGACACCCTCGAAGCCGCCGATTCCCGAGCGGCGCGCGAATTGCTCGCCAACGAGCGGCCGGACCTCGCGCTCATCGACTGGATGCTGCCCGACATGAGCGGGCTCGAACTGACCCGCATGCTGAAGCGGGACTCGGGCAACGAGGATCTCGGCATCATCATGCTGACGGCGCGCGCGGACGAGTACGACAAGGTCACCGGGCTCGAGAGCGGTGCGGACGACTATGTCACCAAGCCGTTCGCGCCGCGCGAACTGATCGCGAGAATTCAGGCCGTTCTGCGGCGGGCCAGGTCGTTCGATGGCGCAATGTTGCGGTCGGGCGTCCTCGTACTCGACCCCGCGGGCCATCGGGTGACCGCGAACGGCAACGAAATTCGGCTCGGCCCCACGGAATATCGGCTGTTGAATTTCCTCATGACACACTCCGACCGCGTATACAGCCGTGGACAGCTGCTCGATCGGGTCTGGGGAGCGAACGTATACCTCGAGGAGCGCACCGTCGATGTACACATCCGGCGGCTGCGCAAGGCGCTGGCGGCGGCCGGCGCCGACCACTATATCCAGACGGTACGTGGCGCGGGTTATCGGTATTCCGTCACGGCGGGTGACTGACAACGTGTCCACGACGTCGAGAAACTTCCTGATCCGGCTGCTCTCGCTGCTCGCGACCGGCGCTGTCATCGGCTGGATATACGGCCATTTCGAGCGCGGCCTGCTCATCGCCGCGCTGATCGCACTGGCGTGGCACGTACGACATCTGCTCGCCTTCTTGAGTGCGCTCGGCACCCGCGATTTCGGCGCGTTTCGCGTCGGCGACGGCGTATGGCAACAGATCTTCGCGCAATTCTCCTACCGGGACCAGCGTGCGC
>JBFISV010000042.1:0-13600 GCA_041608415.1 Woeseiaceae bacterium | reverse complement strand
GTCGTGCTCGCGACTCGACGATCTTTGCGGCGAGTTGCCTTGCGCGCCGCCGCCTGCCGACCCAGGGAGGCCGGTTTGCGCTCGGGCGTGCCGGGCACGGCCATCCCCGAAACGTGATCCCTGCCCGCGTGATGCCGGCTCTCGAATGCGACACTGCCCAAGCATACGACACGAGGGCAGCCGCGATGTTGCGACGACTGAAAACCATCCTCCTGATCATCAACATCAAGTCCATCGTAATCGCGGCGCTTGCCGTGGCCTCGACTTACCTGTGCCTGCGCTTCGATGTCACCGCGGACTTTCCGCTGACTCTGCTTGCAACCGCGATCGTGTTCCCGATCGTGTTCTCGATCAGCAGCGCGTACAAGCGCCGTGAGAACGTGCTTGACGACTACGGCTCGCTGAAATCCCACGGCCGCGCCATCTACTTCGCGACGCGCGACTGGCTGGCAGACAGCGATACGGAGAAACAGGAAAGATGCCGGGTGCTGTTGGGCGAACTGCTGCGAAATACGCGCAATCTTTTCGCTGGACACCGGGAAGACATGAACGAGCGGGAAGAACGCGTGTATGCGGATTTTTCCCGGCTGTCACGCTTTATCCGCGAAGACCTGCGGCAGGCCGGACTGGCTTCCGGGGAAGTGTCGCGCTGCAACCAGTACCTTTCGAAAATGCTGCTGGCCTTCGAGCAGATCAAGCACATTTACCAGTACCGGACCCCGCGTACCTTACGCGCGTTCAGCGACTTCTTCATTACCGTGCTTCCGCCGCTGTACGGGCCGTACTTCGCGCATATCGCGATGGAATTTTCTCCCTACCTCACGTACATGATGCCGGTGCTGTTTGCGATCGTTCTCGTGAGTCTCGACAACATCCAGGAGCACCTCGAGAATCCGTTCGACCAGATCGGCCAGGACGACGTCCTCATCAACGCCGAGAAGTTCATGGATCGATTGCGGGCTGGCGCCGCCGACCTGGCGACCTGCGAAGCTGCGAACGATCCCGAAGACCGCAGCGTCGGCCGCCGGGCGATCGGCGGTCTCTGAACCCTCGCCTGCCGTCGACCGCGACGGGCATTTGCCGCGAGTTCGCGAATCCGCGCGCTGTTGTCGGGACGACGGCAAATGGCGGCGAAACGATAGCCCGGCTGTAACTTGCATAATTAGACTCCAACCCCATATCATGTGAAAGCACGTACCTGAACGGCGGAGCGCGAACGACGGATGTTCACCGACCTGATCAAGCTGCAGCTCGACCTGTTGGCCGCGCGCAGTGAACTCGCAGCGGGATTGGCGGGCAGCTGGCTCCTGCATCGGGTCACGCCCGAATGCGACGACAGTCGGCCGGTCCTGACGTTGCCCGGATTCCTTGCGTCCGATCGCTCGCTGCTGCGCCTGAATCGCTTCCTCGACGCACGCGGTTTCTCGGCCCGGAGCTGGGGGCTCGGCCGCAACCTCGGACCCAGGGACGGCAGTTGGGGCAGGCAACTCGACGGCTTGAGCCTGATTCTCGGCGACACGGTTCGCGAACTCGCCGACGCACATTCCGCGCCGGTCGCCCTCGTGGGCCAGAGCCTGGGTGGCGTCTATGCCCGCGAACTGGCGTCGCAAATGCCCGATGAAATCGACCGCGTCATCACGCTCGGCTCGCCGACGTTTCATCCGTACGTCAACGCCCGCCACAATCGCGTGATCAGCCAGTTCGGCTACTGGGTGAGCCGCCAGTCGCATGCCGAGATCGCCGGGCGCAAAGGGCTGCTGCACTGGGACGCCGATGAGCCGCCGCTGCCCTGCGTGGCGATACACAGCCCGCTCGACCGCATCGTCGAGGAGGCGAACGCCGTGATACCGCAGTACATCGTCGATTCGTGCGATCGCTCGGCGCCACGAGAAAACCTCGGCGTGTTGTCGTCGCACATCGGCATGACGGTCAACCCGTTCGTGCTGCTAGCGATCGCCGATCGGCTCGTCGAGGATAGAAACGACTGGCAGCACTTCGATCCGTATCGGTACTTCCCCGCGCACCTGCACTGGGCCGTAGCCACGCTCTATCCGTCCGGCGGTAACGACGCCGAGCTTCCTGCGCTCGCCGACTCGCTCGCTCATTCAGTCACGGATTCCGCCTGATGGCGACGCCGAGCGTACGACTTCCCGGCGCAATCGTCACGCTGTCGGACGAACATCGCTACATGCACCTGTTGCTCGATGCGCTCGACGAGCAATTGCAGGACGCGGATTTCTCGAAGGCGGCGGACTATTTTTTGATCCAGGACATCGTAACTTACCTGCACGAGTATCCCGACACCGTGCATCACCCGACGGAAGACCTGCTGTTCGAAAAGCTTCTGCATCGCAACCCGGCGTCGAGCCGGCAGGTCGCGCGGCTGCGCCGCGATCACGACCGGCTCAGTGAAGATACGGCCACGATTCTCGAGCTCATCGACGATGCCTCGAAACAGCCGTCGCCGCAGGCGGCTGAGGGCCTGCGTATCGCCGCCGGGACGTATACGGACCGTCTCCGGCGCCACATGCGATTCGAGGAGGCCGAACTGTTCCCGAGCGCCGTGCGCTGTCTTGCGCACAAGGATTGGCAGGCGATCGAAGCCAGTCTCGGCGCCGTCGAAGACCCGCTCTTCGGCGCCGCGGTCGCACGGAACTATCGCCCCCTGTACGAATTTTTTGCGGCGCGCACGACGAACCTGTCGCGGCGCGCAACGGGGTTCGGCTTCCTGCAGCTCGACAGCATGATCGCAAGCGCGGATGCGCTCGAATCCGGTGTCGTGGAAATGCTCGACATGCTCTTCCGCCGTGCGGAATCGCTGCTGCGCGAAGTGCGGAACACCAGGGCCACGACGTTTGCCGAGCGCGGCCTCTGTGGCACGCTGCTCGTGCCGGCCCGGCTGCTGGCCTTTGCGGGCCGGCAAGGCTTCGATACCGCCCGCGAAGCGGCCGGGATTTCGTTCAGGACCTTCAAAGGTGCGGCGGAACCGCTGTGGAAGCGCACGTCGTGACAGGCCATGAACGCGTTGCCGCCGCGGCTCATCGAGCCGGGCTGGCGGCAACTGCGTGCCCTTAGGGCGCGTCGCACAGGCGGCCGACTGATCCATGCCGGGCATCCTCGACGATCAGGCGATTCAGGACGAGCTGCGGGCGATCGCGGATGAGGCACACCGGCCCGTCGATGCGGTCCTCGAAGAGGCTGCCGAGGCTCTCGAGGAAATGCGCGGCGATCGCCGCCGCATGGCCGTCTGGCTGTTCGCGGCCATGAGCCGCTACCTGTGCCGCCGCGGTTACCATCCCGAGTATTACCACGACGTGCGGGAACTCGAGCGCGTCAGGGCCCTCGCTGCGCGCCAGTCCGTCGTCTATCTCGTTACGCACAAGACGTACCTCGATTTTTTCGTGCTGTTCGACTTTTTCTACCGCAATGGCATTGCGCCGCCTTACGTTTTCGGCGGCATCAACATGGCGTTTACCGGGTTCGGCAGCTTCGCGCGGCGCGCGGGGGGGATATTCATCCGCCGCTCGTTCGCCGGCGACCTCGTTTACAAGGCCGTGCTGCGACAGTACATCCGGCACCTGATCGGACAGGGTTGCTCCTTCAGCTGGGCCATCGAGGGCACGCGTTCGCGCACCGGCAAACTCGTACTGCCGAGGCTCGGCTTGCTCAAGTACGTCGTCGATGCGAGCCGCCCGCTGGGCGATAATTCGGTGTCCTACATACCTGTTTCGGTGTCCTACGATCAGATCCCCGATGTGATCGACATGGCCGCGCAGGAAGCCGGCGCGGTCAAGCAGCCCGAGAGCCTGAAATGGTTTGCCGGTTACGTGCGCGGGCTCGGCAGCCACTACGGCAACATCTACGTCCGCTTCGGTGAGGCCGTCGCAATCCATGACACGCCCGACGCGCCCGACCTGACGATCTCGAAAAGATTGCCCGATCCCGAGATCGTCGAAATCGAAAAGCTCGCGTTCGAAGTCTGTTACCGCATCAACGACGTCACCCCGGCTACCGCTACGTCGCTGATCCTGATGTCGTTGCTTTGCCGTACCGCCGCGCGTCCGGAGCGCATTCACGGCGACGTTGCGGCGCTCGGCGACTACATGACAAAGCGCCAGTCGTCGTCGATGTTCGCGTCGCCGAACCTGCCAATCGACGACGATACCGAGAAAGCGCTCGGCTCGCTGATCGCCAACGGCATCGTGCAGCAGGACCCGGATAGCGAGCACTGCAGCATCGTTCCGGAGCGGTATCTCGTCGCGCTGTATTACAGCAACATGGCCGTGCACCACTTCGTGGTCGCCGCCCTGACCGAACTCGGCCTGCTCAACGTAACTCACAGCGAGTCCGAATCGGGCGGGGCCGCGTTCCGGGAAGAAGTCCTGCGCCTGCGGGACCTGCTCAAGTTCGAGTTCTTCTTTGCGCGCAAAGACCGTTTCCGCGAGCAGTTCGCCGACGAATTTCGCTATCTCGGCACGAACATCGATGCGCCGGAAATTCGCGACAGGGCCGGCGCCGAGCGGTTGCTTCGCCGCCAGCCATTGCTGGTTGCCTACGGCGTGCTGTCGCCTTTCATCAATGCCTACCGGGTCGTCGCGAGATGCCTGCGACAGGCGAACGCCGATGCCGTCGGCGAACGCGGCCGTTTCATCGCCCACTGCCAGGCCGAAAGCCGCAAGGTCGGCGGAGGTTACCCGGGTTTTGCCTCGAAAGCCTTGCTGACGAACGGCTATTTGCTCGCGGAGAACAGGGGGCTGCTCGCCGCGGGCGCCGTCGAGAATCGTCAGCGCTTCGTCGATGAACTCGAATTCGTGTCCCGGCAGCTCAAGGAAATCAGGGCGATGACCGGCTAGCCGGTTTTTTGCGACCGGCACGCTTGCGCCTCGCCTTTTTTTTGCTGTTTGCGGCTTTCACCTTGCCGGCCGAGTGTCGCGTGCCCTTCGCCTTCTTGCCCTTGGCCTTTCGCCGCTTCCGTGACCGCGCCGTCTCTGCAGCCGCGGCCTTTTTGAGGCTCCGGAAGGACGCCTTCGTCAGCGCAGACAGCCGTTCGGGATCGGGCATCATTTCGCGGCAACTCGTAAACGAAAACACGATCTCGCCGTTGTAGCTGATCGCCGAGATGATCAGGCCCATGCCATCGATGACGGGGCCACAGCCCGTCGACTTGATGAGCTTCGCCCCGTTGAGGTAGAGGGGCTGCTGCGGCCCAGGCACGTTCGTAATCGTGCAGTTGCCGAGCCGGATCGCGCGGTGGCCGAGTCCGAGCGCCGTTACGAGCCGGCCCGCGAGCGCCGTCGTCGCCGCAGGCATATGCTGCGTCAGGTCGGTCATCTGGCGTGCGCCGATCGCGTGCTCGGTCTCCTTGGCGCTCCGCGTCGCCTCGCGCACGGCGCGCAGCCGCGCCAGGGGATCTGCGATATCGGTGTGGATCGGCACGAACATCGGCGCGAGCACGTTGCCGGCGATCTCTGCCTCCTCGGGCTTGCGCGTATTGATCGGCGCCATCGCGATCAACGAATCGTCCGGCAATTCTCCCGTCGCATCGAGGTAATCGCGCAGGCCACCGCCGCAGATCGTGAGTATGACGTCGTTCACGGTTGCGCCGGATACGGCGCTGCGGATACGCGCGAGTTGCTCGAGCTTGAACGTCACGCCCTCGAAAACACGCCGCGGCGTGACCGTGCCGTTGAAGCGCGTCCTGGGCACGGTATCGGCCAGCTTGATATCGGGCAATTCGCCTTTCAACAGCGATTCGCTGACGACCGGCAGGGTCGCCGCGGTTGCCTTTGCGAGCTGAAACGGCGTGCGCACGTTATTGATGGCGGCTCGCGCCATCAGGCCCATCCAGGACGGCCGCCGCTCCGGCTCCCAGGGTTGCGCCGGAGGATCCGGGTCGTGCTCGGGCGTCGTGCTGTGCAGTCCGCCGATGATTTCCGCGCCGGTCGCTCCGTCGATGGCCGCGTGATGGTATTTCGCAACGATCGCGAAGGCGTCTTTTGGAATGCCTCGGATATTGCCCAGGCCTTCGACGACGTGCATTTCCCACGGCGGACGACTCAGGTCGAGCGGCCGCGAATGAATGCGCGCAACGAGAATGCACAGCTGTCGCCAGTCCCTGGGTTGCGGCAATGCGATGTGGCGAATGTGGAACTCGAGATCGAAGCGCTCGTCGTCGACCCAGTACGGATAGTCGACACTCAACGGCAGCGAAACGAGCTTTTGGCGGAAGATGGGCGAGGTATGCAGCCGGCTTGCGACGTAGCTGAGAATCTCCTTGTGCCGCACGATGCCCGCCGGCGCCGTCCCCTGATCGTAAATATAGAGGCCCGTCAGGTGCAGGTGCGCGCCCTGGCTCTCGAGGTACAGGAACGCGGCATCCTGTGCAGAAAGCTGTCTCACGAGGATCCCCCGCGCGTGTGCGGCAGCGCACGGGGAGCAGGACAAACGGCCGCGTGCCGCTTGCATGCACTGCGTTCGGTTGCGGGGGGGAGCGAAGACTTCTCCTCACCGGCAAGAATGCCTGTCAGTGTGTTCATGGCCAATCAGAGACCTCCTGCGAGAAACCAATGCGCCGTCGCCGACAACGAAACGAAACCTCGATACTACGAAAATTCACGGCCGGGCGCCTGCTGCCGCCGGCCCGGAAGCCGGGACATCATGCTCCACGCGGCGGGCGTTACCGATTCCACTGGCGTCTCCCTCGATACGATCCCGCCGGCACGTCATGCGCGCTCGGCGCGGCGGCAGGCGTTGCGAAGCGCCGCGAGGAAGTCCGCATGGCGGCCGAGACGCCGCGCGTAGACGGCTTCGCGGTCACCACCCTTGGCACGCAACAGCTCGCGCATGCCGCGCTTCGCGTTCGCGGACCAGCTTGTAAAGTCGACGGCCGCGGCAATCGGCGCGATCCGCTCGAACGCCTCGCGCTCGGATCGCGTCCAGCGATCGTACGAGCGGATTCCGATATCGCTCGCGAGTGCGGCCGCCACGCGCTTCGCCGCGGCTGTGCGGGTGCGCCCCCCGGCCGCGCTGAGCACCCGGGCTGCGAGCATCGAACTGGTCTCGAGCCAGCGCTCCTCGAACAGCTCGCTTTGGCGCGCGCCGGGCAGAGTGAGGTGCATGTCGCCGCTCGCGAGGCGCCGCAGCGTCTCGATGTCGCTACGGTAAGAGCGGCTGCGCCGGATCTTTGCAAATTCGCGTGCCGCGAGTTGGCGAATGTCGCGCGACACCGGACGGTAGCCGAGACGATAGTAGAACCAGAACGCGCCGCTACGGAGCGCTTCGTCGTTGTCTGCGCCGAATTGGTACGGGTTGGCGATATAGCGCGTGCAATTCAAGACGTGATGGTAGACGCGCATCACCTGCACCCACAGGAATGCCGCTTCGCCGCCGCGATACTCGTCGAATATATTGATGCCGGTATTGACCTGTCGAAACACGGCGCTGGCCCCGCCGTAGCCGATCGGCGCACCGTTGGCGACGATCAGGTAACCCATCGTGCACTCTAGCGGGTAGCGATAGGCGTTTTTGAGGCCGAAGATCGCGACGGCCACGCCCCCTCCGACGTCCGCGAGATAGACCTCACGGGGGTTTGCGTGATTGAAATGCTGCGTTTCGCGATGCCGGGCCGCAAGCGACGCCATCGCCACGTCGATCATTAGCGCACCTGCCGCCGGCGCGAGGCGGGTCAGCGCTTCGGGCGGTCGCCGGATTGCGCTACTTACGGGTCCGGCCGGCTTGCGCAGGCCGCGACGCCGGGGGCGCACGCTCCGGACAGGGAATGTGTTCAGCGACTTCGAAAACCTCGCTCCGCGCAGCTCCCAGGTCAACCAGAGGTCCGCCGCGTCGTAAAGCTCGGCCCAGACCGCTGCGAGCCGCCGCTCCTTGAGCTGCGCAATCAACCAGTCGAAATCCGTGCCCCCGGAATTTGCGGACGCAAGTTCGATCCACTCCCTGCCGCTTATGTGCCCGCTGTCGAAATACTCGTCCTCGGATGGCTGCAGCAAATGAATCAGGATCTCGTCGAGCCCCGGCGGGTCGTGCAGGTCCTGCCAGTCGATCGAAACGGCGCCCGGGACACGCCGCGCGAGCCACCTTGCAACGTCGTACGAGAAGCCGTAATGCACCGGCGTGCCGACGATGCCGGTGTCCTCGAGCCTGGCCCGCTGGGCGCCGACCAGGTCGTCGACGCGGCGCTCCATGTTTCGCAATTCGGCTTGCGCGAGCCGATGGTGCCGGCGGGAATCCGGAAATGCGCGAATGAAGCACAAAGCGGCATGCAACAACTTGATGTCTTTTGCGGCGCGCAATTTCATGCCGTCGAGCTGCTGCAACAATGACAGCTTCTCCGCCGACGCCTGCGCGCCGTACTGATTTCGAATGTCGAACAGTCGCCGTGAAACCATGGTCGATGAAATTCCGCTGTAAACGGAGACCTGCAATGCCATCCTAAGAGAAGACCGGCGCCTGGCAATAAGTACTTGCCGGAAACCGGGACCGATGCGGAATTTCGCTGGCGCTCGGACGCCTGCGCCGATTCGATCTCCATAACCCTGGTTCGACCGCGCGGGCATGCCGATATAATGCCCGCAATACGAACCGGGACAATTGGGGAACGAACGATGGCACACAAGCAGAGCGCCGACGCAATCGTGATCGGCGCCGGCATGGGCGGCATGTGCGCGGCGGCGCGGCTCGCCGCGGCCGGGCGCAAGGTGACCCTCGTGGAAAAGTCGGCGCACCTGGGCGGCCGCTGTTCCCACCGGCGGCGCGGCGGGCGTACCGTGACCACCGGCGCCATCATGATCCCGATGGGCGGCAACAGCGCGATCCGGCAGGCCTTCGACGCGGTTGGCGCCGACATGGACATGGTCGAGACCACCGGCCGCATGCGTTACCGCCTGGCGCACGGCGACTACGACCTGCCCGAGACCGGCGGCGGCCTCAGGGGCATGATCGAGTTCGCGCTCGAGGGCGATACCGCTGCCGCCGATGCGCTGTTCACGGATTTCCGCGACGCGCTCGGTCCGGCCGTGCCCGATGAGCGCGAGACGTTTCGCGACTGGCTCGATCGCCATACGGAAAGCGCGCAGGTGAAGAAGCTGTTCCAGGGCTTTTGCGCCGCGCTGATGGGGACCAACCTGCACGAAATACCGGCCGCCGAGTTTTTCCGTTTCCTCAAACACAGCAGCCACGGCAGCCGCTTCGGCCTCGCCGCGCGGGGTAACGGCGACCTGATGGAATCGCTGGCCACCGCGTTCGAGAAGCATGGCGCCGAAATCCGGCGGCGGACGGCCTGCCGGCGCATCCTCGTCGAGGATGGCCGCGCCGTGGGTGTAGAGATCCGCAACTCCCACGGCGAGTCGGAACGCCTCTACTCCGAATACGTGCTGTCCAACACCGGGCCGCGCGGCACGATTCGGCTGACGGGCAACGAAGGCCTGTTCGACGGGCCGTACCGCGAGCGGCTCGAGGCTTCGCCGCACGATGCGCCGATCATCCATCTTTCCTTCGTCTGCGACGAGCCGTTGGTCGACGATCTCGACGGCAGCCTCGTGTTCGGCAACACGAGAAACCTCATCTATCTCGAAATTCCCTCGCTGATCTCGCCCGGCCTTGCGCCGCCGGGCGAATACCTGCATACCGCCTACGGCGCGCCGCACGACGCGGCGACCGCCGACCTGCGGGTAGAGGCACAGAACACGCTCGACGAGCTCGAAGACAATTTTCCCGGGGTGACCGAGCGTGCGCGCTTTCTCGTCAAGGCGCGCCACTCCGGCAACAGCCCCGGCATGCACCGCTGGGCCGGGCACATGATGCCCGTGGAGACACCGGTCGCGAACCTGTTCAACGTCGGTGACGGAGCCACGCCGCCGGGCACGATCGGCACCGAGGGCGCCGCGGCATCGGCCCGTGCCGCGGTCGGCAGGATTCTCGGTCAGGCGCAAAGCGGCGGCTGATTGGGCGCGGGGAAGTCGAACAAGACCATCGTGGTGATCGGCGCGACCGGTCACTTCGGCGGCCGCATATGCCGCCGGATCTCGGACGAGGCGAACAGCGAGTTGGTCGTGACGAGCCGCAGCGCAGGAAATGCCGCGTCGCTCGCGCGCGAGCTGCGGGCGGCGAGTCCGCACGCGGCGATTCGTTCGGCGGCGCTCGACCAGTTTGCGCCGGGTTTCGAGGCCGATCTGGCGTCGCTGCGGCCCGACATCGTCGTGCACACGGCAGGCCCGTACCAGGGCCAGGACTACCGCGTCGCAAAGGCGTGCATCGGCTGCGGCAGTCACTATGTCGATCTGGCCGACGGCCGGGAGTTCGTCGGCAAATTCGATACGCTGCACCGTGAAGCGCTCGATCGGAACGTATTGCTGGTATCGGGTGCCAGCACCCTGCCGGGGCTGTCCAGTGCGGTCGTCGACCTGCTCGAGGACCGCTTCGAGACGCTGCACGGCATCGAGATCTCGATCGCACCCGCGCAGCGGACGCCGCGCGGGACGGGAACGATTGCGGCCGTGCTGAGCTATTGCGGCAAGCCGTTCGAGGTTCTCGTCGATGGCGAGTGGGTGACCATGCACGGATGGCAGAACATGAAAACACAACGCTATCCGGACCTGGGCCGGCGGCTGTCCGGTGCCTGCGACGTGCCCGACCTGGGCCTGCTGCCCGACTACCTCGGGGGAGTGCGCACGGTGACGTTTCACGCCGCGCTCGAAGCAAAATGGGAGCAGGTCGGGCTCTGGTGCATGGGCTGGCTGACGCGGCTGCGCCTCGTCCGCGACTGGTCCCGCCTCGTGCCCGCCTTGCGCCGGCTTAGCCGCCGGCTAACCCGCCTCGGCGGCGACACGGGCGGCATGCAGGTCAGGATGACGGGCATCGGCCGGGATCTGAGTGCCCTGACCGTCACGTGGTCGCTGATCGCGCGCCGCAACCACGGACCCGAGATTCCGTGCGCTCCCGCGCTCATACTCACGCGCAGACTCGCCCGCGATCACATCGAGACTCGCGGGGCCGTGCCCTGCCTGGGACTGATTACGATGTCCGAGTTCGACCGCGAAATGCGCGATTTCGACGTCGACTGGAGAATCGACGAGGAATCGACCCGCCGGGGTGAGCCATGACGACGTATCTCTGGGTCAAGCTCGCGCACATTCTGAGCGCCACGCTGCTGTTCGGCACGGGGCTCGGCACGGCGTTTTTCATGTTCAGGGCCTACCGCAGCGGCAACGACGCGGCGATGGCGGTGACGACCCAAAACGTCGTGACGGCCGACTGGCTATTTACCACGCCGGCGATCGTCGTCCAGCTTGCGACCGGCCTGTGGTTGACGAACAAACTCGGCATATCGTTCGATTCCTCCTGGTTCGTCGCCGTCATCGCGCTCTTCGTGTTCGTCGGCGCCTGCTGGTTACCCGTGGTCGGCATCCAGATACGCATCAGGAACCTGCTTGCGCGCGGCGCCAAACGTCACGAATACGCGACGCTCATGCGCTGGTGGATGGCGCTCGGCGTGCCGGCGTTTTCGAGCGTTCTGGTAATTTTCTATCTGATGGTGTCGAGGGCCGGCGCGTACGGGTGACACGCAAGCCCGCGTTTTCGAGCACGCCGGGAAAATCGACGCCGCATCGTGACTGCAGCGGGTCCCGATTCGCGAACCAGACGAGGCCTTATCGAGTTCACGGCCACGGCGGATACTCGGAACAGGGTTTGGGCGGGCCATAGGAAGCGGGGAATTCGGCCAGGTTGGCGCTGTCGGCGACGGGCACGGACCAGTCGTCCTCCCAGTGACATTCCCAGAAACTCGAGCGGCGCACGAAATTCTCCCAGCCTTGCTGTCGCCTCTGGTACAGCGGCACCATGAACAGAAGCACCTGCGCCTCGACGGCACGCGAGAGCCGCAGCGGCCCCGCGTCGATCGGGTCCTGGCCGATCTCGTAGGCAATGCGCGCGACCTTTTCCTTCGCTTCGCGATCGTCGGCCGCGAGCCAGTTCGCGGGGCGGTGGCCCAGCGCGAGCGGTTCGTCGATATAGTAAGCGGTCGGCAAGCTCCACTTGACGACTGTCGCTCCGGGATTCCAGCGCTGTATCAATTCGGCGCTCGACGTCTCGACCATGCTCTCCGGGTAGCCGTCCTCCCCCTGCCGGAACGGGAACGACACGTCGATCACGATCTTGCCCGCGAGGTCGCCGAGGTTCCGGGCCACCTGCTCCATCGCGGGCCACGGCACGGCCAGCAGCACCATGTCCGCCGCCTGTGCCGCCTCTTTTTGCGTCATCGCGGCCGCGCCGGACCCCGTGCGGTCGAGCAGCGCTTTCACGTAGCCGCGATTCGGATCGCGGCTGCCGTAAACGACCCGGTAGCCGATTTCCGCAAGCTTCGGGCCGAGGGAATTACCCATGTCGCCCGTGCCGATCACGGCCACGCTCCCGCGTGGCTGCGCGGCCAGGGGCGCCGGGCAGGCAGCGAGAGCCACTAAAAGCAAACTTGCGGTCAATCTGTGCATGTCGCAATCTCCATCCCGTCTGTACCGTCGCTACGCATTTTGTCAGATGAGGCGGGCTATTGCCGACCGAACCAGCCGCCGTTATTCCGCCGCCTTCGACCGGCCCAATTCCTGCGCGTAGAAATAGGCGGGCAACGCACACGACAGGCCGATCAGCAGGTTCAACACGATGAATCCGATCGGGTTCGGACCGTGCGCATAGCGATTGCGATGGAACGCGAAAATCCAGAATACGAACGACGAGATCAGCAAGTCGGCCGTAAACCCGCCCGCCGCGGGATTGGCGAACACGGCCTGCACGAACACGGCAAGGCTTAAGCCGCTCGCGCCGAAATGCTCGATGAAAAAGACGTACGGAACGATCGCGCCGACGATCGCGGCGCCGAGATACAGTGTTTTCATAGTCGCGTACTCCAGTCGCTGAGGTGACGGCGCCTCATCCGGCCCAACGGATGCCGGCGGCGCTCGAAAGACGCTCCGGTCACTTGCGCTTGACCGAAGATCGTGCGGTCATGAACCTGGTGTTGCCGACGCGGAGTCTCCCTGGACGTCGTTACCACGGATCGACGATGCGGCGGCGTTCACCGCGGCGCGGCCTCGAATCCGGCGCGGCCGCCAGCGCCCGCACGAGCACCTCGCGGGTTTCGACCGGGTCGATCACCGCATCGATTTCGAGGTGTGCCGCCGCTTCGGTCGCTTTGCCGATCTCGTATAGCTTGTCGACCAGTTCGTTGAAGAGCGCGTCGCGCTCAGCCGTATCCTCGACGGCGTCGAGTTCTTTCCTGAAACCCAGTCGCACGGCGCCCTCGAGACCCATGGCGCCGAACTCGCCCGTGGGCCAAGCGGCCGAGTAGACGGGTGTCGCGAGACTGCCGCCCGCCATCGCCATGGCGCCCAGCCCGTAGGCTTTGCGCAAAACGATTACGACGATCGGCACCGTCATGCTCGCACCGGTAACGAACAGGCTCGACATGCGCCGCACCGCCGCCTGCGCTTCGCTGTCCGGCCCGACCATGAATCCGGGCGTGTCGACGAGGGACACGACCGGCAAATCGAACGCGTCGCACAGCCCGAGGAAGCGCGCCGCCTTGCGCGCGCTCTCC